>NZ_CEYEMI010000003.1:0-20131 GCF_982810325.1 Paraperlucidibaca sp. | reverse complement strand
TATGGTGATGGCATTGGTGGTGGTGATGACCTGCCGTTCTATCGCAACTTCTTTGGTGGTGGCTTCGGTTCAGTGCGTGGTTATCGCGATAACTCCATGGGGCCAAAAAGTCGTTTGCTGAATACTCTTACGAATCCGCCAACATTGATAAATGGCGCAGTGGCAGAGTCGATTGGCGGCAATGTGCAAATTGAAGCAGGCATGGAGCTTATTTTCCCAACGCCATTTATGGAAGATAACAACAAGGTTCGTACCTTGGCATTCTTCGATGCAGGTAATATTTTCGATACTAAGCTGCAAGGGTTCGCAGGTGAAGACTACAAGCCATCACTCAGCAATATGCGCTACAGCGTTGGTTTAGGGCTGTCGTGGATTACGCCTATCGGGCCGCTAACATTTGCTATCGCTCAGCCACTTAGCGAAAAAGAGGGCGACGATACGCAAATGTTCCAATTTTCTCTCGGACAAGGATTCTAAGCTTAATGAAAAAACTATTAGCCAGCGTCGTGTTGGGCGCCACGTTGTTTTCAGCCCTACCAGCTTTGGCCGCCGACGGCACCAAGATCGCCATGCTTGATCGTGAGGCTGCACTTTTAGCGTCGAATGCCGCTCGTACCGCACAAGAAAAGCTAAATGCTGAGATGAAGCCACAGCGTGATCGTCTTGATGCTTTGCGTAATGACATTAAAGCCATGGAACAACGCTTTCAAAAAGAAAGCGCAACCATGTCCGAGAGCAATAAAAAAGCGCTGCGTGATCAAGCAGATAAGAAGGCTCAGGAGTTCAATACGCTGATCCAGCAAGTGCAAGAGCGTACTCAGCAAGCGCAACAGGATTTACTTAAGCGCCTGCTGCCAAACTTAGAAGGTATTTTGGATGATCTGCGTAAAGCAGGCGACTATGACATCATTCTTGATCGTCGTTCGGCGGTCTACGTCGCGCCTGAATTAGATCTAACTAAGCGTGTGGTTGATCGTTTAAACGCGGGTAAATAAGTCATGACTGCTGCCGACATCAGTTTAGGTGAGCTGGCAGCAGCAGTCGGTGCTGAGCTGCGCGGCGACCCCGCACAGCGTGTGAGCGCCATGAATACCTTGGCGGCTGCGCAAGGGCACGAGCTTGCCTTTTTAGCCAACCCAAAATACCGCAATCAGCTCATGTCGACCAATGCCGGCGCGGTCTTATTGCGCCCCGATGATTTGGGCGACTTCACAGGAAATGCCTTACTACTGGCTAACCCTTACTTAGCTTTCGCGACCTTGTCACATCGCTTTGATCGCACGCCTAAGCCCGCCACAGGCATTCATGCCAGCGCTGTTGTGGCTGAAACTGCCGTGCTCGGAGAGGGCGTTAGCATTGCCGCGCAAGTAGTCATCGGCGAGGGTGTACGCATCGGTGCCGGCAGCATTGTGGAAGCTGGCAGCGTTATTCACGATCGTGTGGTGCTGGGTGAGGGCTGCCGTATTCGCAGTCGAGTTGTTATTTACCACGACTGCCGCTTAGGCAATCGCGTACAAATCCATAGCGGTGCAGTCATCGGTGGCGACGGTTTTGGCTTTGCTAATGAGCGCGGTCACTGGCGTAAAATTGCCCAGCTTGGTGCTGTCGTCATACACGACGATGTCGATATTGGCGCCAATACCACTGTCGATCGTGGCGCATTGGAAGACACCGAAATTCATACCGGCGCGATCATCGATAACCAAGTGCAAATTGCCCATAATGTGGTGATTGGCGCGCATACAGCGATTGCCGCGTGTTGCGGAATTTCTGGCAGCACAGAAATCGGCGCGCACTGCATTTTAGCTGGCGGCGTTGGTGTGGTGGGACATATTAAAATTTGTGATGGCGTACAAATCACCGGTATGACCATGGTGACAAAGTCGATTACTGAGCCGGGATCATATTCATCAGGCACGGCTTTTGATCGCACAGAGTCTTGGAAAAAAATGGCGGTGCGCCTGCGACGACTAGATGATCTTGTCACGCGCGTGCAGCGATTAGAAAAAGCCCGCGACTAAGAATGGTCGTTGTGTGGCTTTAGGTTCATCCTAGGCCGCTCGGAGAGAAAATATGTTAGATATTCAGCAGGTTATGCATTATTTGCCGCAGCGCTACCCGTTCTTGTTTGTCGATCGCGTGACTGAGATTGAAAAAGGTAAGCGCATTGTTGGCTATAAAAACGTCACTATTAATGAGCAGTTTTTTCAGGGTCATTTCCCCGCGAAGCCGATCATGCCCGGTGTTTTGATGATTGAGGCGATGGCGCAAATTGCCGGTATTTTAGGCTTTTACACCTATGAGAAAAGCCCTGAAACCGGCCACTTGTATGTCTTTGCTGGCGCCGATAATGTGCGCTTTAAGCGTCAAGTCGTGCCGGGTGATCAGCTAGTGTTAGAGGCAGTTGCGACCGGCTCACGCCGTCATATTTATAAATTTTCGTGTCGTGCTCTAGTCGATGGTCAGCTCGCCGCGAGTGCCGACATTATCATTGCCGAGCAGACGCTATGACACAAATTCACTCGACGGCGATTGTCGATGCCAAGGCTGAGCTAGCAGATGACGTTTGCATCGGTCCCTACAGCATTGTAGGCCCAGATGTAGTGATTGGTGCCGGCACTTGGGTTGGGCCACACGCAGTCATTACTGGCCCAACGGTGATTGGTCAGCGTAATCGTATTTATCAGTTCGCCTCGGTAGGCAGCGATTGCCAAGATAAGAAGTACCGTGGTGAGCCTACGCGCTTGGAAATCGGTGACGATAACGTCATTCGCGAGTCGTGCACGCTGCATCGCGGCACTATTCAAGACCAAAGCCTAACGCGCATTGGCAGCCGTAACTTGCTCATGGTCAACACCCATGTTGCCCATGATGTGATCATTGGTGACGATGGTATTTTCGCCAATAACGTCGGCATTGCCGGCCATGTCGTTATTGGCGACAACGTGATTATTGGCGGCAACTCCGGCATTCATCAGTTCTGCCGCATTGGCTCGCACGCCATGCTTGGCGGCGGCACCACTTTGTTTAAAGATATTCCTGCCTATGTCATGGCCAGCGGCAATCCCGCTGAAGCCCGCGGCATGAATTTCGAAGGCATGAAGCGCCGTGGTTGGTCATCACAAACGCTAAATGCCTTACGCAAAGCCTATAAAGCGGTGTATCGCGATGGCCTAACGCTAGAGGCAGCTTATCCAGTGCTAGAAGCTTTGGCCGTGGATGCGCCAGAAATTCAGCTGTTTATCGACACATTGCGTGAGTCCACCCGCGGCATCGCGCGTTAATACTGTTGATAAGTCTGCTGTTCTTATACGCATGAAGTGAGTGAGCTGATGAATTCGCCAGGCCCCATCTTTGGCATCGTCGCCGGTGAAGCCTCTGGCGACACGCTCGGCGCCGACCTCATTCGCGCCTTAAAAGTGCAGCACCCTAATGCGCGATTTATTGGTATTGCCGGCCCGCAAATGCTCAGTGAGGGTGCTGAAACATTAGTGCCGATGGAGCGCTTGTCGGTGATGGGCTTGGTCGAAGTATTGGGCCGCCTGCGTGAATTATTCGGCATTCGCGATCAGCTTATTGCGCATCTGCTTGAGCAAAAAATCGATGTCTTTATTGGCATTGATGCGCCTGATTTTAATTTACGCATTGCTGCCGAATTAAAAGCAAAAGGCCTGCGCACCGTGCATTACGTTAGCCCTTCGGTGTGGGCTTGGCGTCAGGGCCGTGTTCACGGCATTCGCGCCAGCGTTGATTTAATGCTGTGTTTATTGCCATTCGAAAAAGCCTTTTATGACCAACACGATGTCGATGCTGTCTTTGTCGGCCATCCACTCGCCGACTCCATGCCGCGCATTAATGACACCGCCGCTGCACAACAGCGTTTAGGCCTTACGCCTGCGCCTTATGTTGCGCTATTACCGGGCAGTCGTCGTGGCGAGGTGGCGAGTTTGTTGCCATTACTATTGGAAGCCGCGCGAGGCATCCACGCTAAGCGTCCAGACTGCGTATTTCTCATTCCTGCCATCAACGCCGAGCGCCGTGCTGATATCGATGCCTTAGTCGCAGACTATTCTGAATTAAGTATTCGTGTTTTCGATCAACGCTTAGGCGCTGGTGTTGGCCGTGAAATCATGGCCGCCGCCGATGTTGTTGCCCTGGCGTCAGGTACTGCCACGCTAGAAGCATTATTGCTAAAAAAACCAATGGTGGTGACTTATCGCCTGCATTGGCTAACCTGGCTAATTGCGCGCTTTTTGGTGCGCATACCATTCGTTAGCCTGCCAAATCTGCTCGCTGGTCGTCGCATCGTGCCCGAGCTTCTGCAAGGCCAGGCTAATCCGAAAAATATCGCCCATGAAGTGCTGGCTTGGCTCAATGATCCCGTACGTGTGAGCGAGACAGCCGCTA
Source organism: Paraperlucidibaca sp. (assembly GCF_982810325.1). NCBI lineage: Bacteria > Pseudomonadati > Pseudomonadota > Gammaproteobacteria > Moraxellales > Moraxellaceae > Paraperlucidibaca > Paraperlucidibaca sp. Next base: position 15,724 of record NZ_CEYEMI010000003.1, on the reverse strand, counting down.
GCTTTGAGCATTTTCATCAGCAATTAGCACGCAATGCCAGCGTTACCGGTGCGCACGCTATTACTGAGCTGCTTGCCAAGCCTGTGCGTGTGCCATGAGGCTAGTCGCCGGCGTTGATGAAGTAGGCCGTGGACCATTGGTTGGTGCAGTGGTCACGGCTGCGGTGATCCTGAACCCATTAAAACCGATAGCTGGCTTGGCAGACTCAAAAAAGCTCACCGCTGCGCGGCGTGAAGCCTTGGCCGTAATCATTGAGCGCGATGCTTTGGCGTGGTCGCTTGGCCGTGCTGAGCCAATTGAGATCGATGAACTAAATATTTTACAAGCGACCATGCTAGCGATGCAGCGTGCTGTGGCGGCGCTTAGCCTTCAGCCAGACCATGTCTTGATTGATGGCAATCGCTGCCCGGTATTGCCGATGACAGCAGAAGCTATCGTTAAAGGCGATGGCACGGTGGCAGAAATCAGTGCCGCAAGCATCTTGGCGAAAGTCGCTCGCGACCGCGAGATGGCTGAATTGCACGCCACGCATCCGGGTTATGGTTTTGATCGTCACAAGGGCTACCCAACGCCTGCGCATTTGAGAGCGCTCGCTGAACTTGGCCCCTTGCCCCAGCATCGCCGCTCGTTTGCGCCGGTGCGTCAGTCTTTAGCGATGAGTGCTCCATGACCGGTTTTGTGCATTTACGCGTGCGTTCTGAGTTTTCCCTGCAAGACTCTATCGTGCGAATTCCCGCCCTAGTCTCAGCCTCATTAAAGGCTGAGATGCCGGCGGTGGCGATGGCCGACTTGATGAATGTCTACGGCTTGGTGAAGTTCTTTAAAGCCGCTCAGAAAAAAGCCATCAAGCCGATTTTCGGTGCTGATATTGTTATTCGCAATGGCGAGTCGCTGAACCTAGTGACGGCGCTAGTGATGAATCACGCCGGCTATTTAAACCTTATCGCCTTGCTGTCTGAGGCTTATATTTCAGGTCAAGAGCAAGGCCGACCAGTTCTGGCGTATAGCGAGCTCCAAGCGCGAAATAACGGCTTAATTTTTCTGCTCAGCCGCACCAGCGATGTCGGTCAGGCCTTAATCGGTAGCGATATTGCCCAAGCCGACAGGCTGCTAACAGATTGGATGACACTGTGCCCATCGCGCGTGTATTTAGAGTTGCAGCGCACCGGCCGTGAAGGCGAAGAAGATCATCTGCATGCCGCTGTGGCCTTGGCCGAACGGCGTCAGTGCCCAGTAGTGGCGACCAATGATGTGCGCTTTCTCACGCCGGAAGAATTCGAGGCACATGAGGTGCGCGTAAGCATTGCGCAAAGCTATACCCTCGACGACCCGCGCCGCCCACGTGAATACAGCTCCGAGCAATACTTCAAAAGCACGGAGCAGATGCAGGAGTTGTTTAGCGACATTCCTGAGGCTTTAGCCAACACGGTTGAGATCGCTAAGCGTTGCAGTTTGAGTTTGAGCTTAGGCAAAAATTATCTGCCAGATTTTCCGGTACCACCGGGCATGACCATGGCTGAGTATTTTTCGCAGCTCTCGCATGAGGGCCTGCAAAAGCGTCTCGATAAACTCTTCGATCGCACCCGCGCCGACATGCCGGAAATCGAGGCTGAATACAAAGCGCGATTGGAGTTTGAGCTCAACATCATTAATCAAATGGGCTTTCCCGGCTACTTTCTCATCGTCATGGATTTCATTCGTTGGGCGAAAGAAAACGGTGTGCCAGTAGGGCCAGGGCGGGGCTCTGGTGCGGGCTCATTGGTGGCGTATTCGCTATTGATTACCGACCTTGATCCGATCAAATACGACTTGTTGTTCGAGCGCTTCTTGAATCCCGAGCGGGTCTCGATGCCCGACTTCGATATCGACTTTTGCATGGAAGGCCGTGATCGCGTCATCGAATACGTGGCCAATCATTACGGTCGCCAAGCCGTGTCGCAGATTATTACCTTCGGCACCATGGCGGCAAAAGCGGTCATTCGCGATGTTGCGCGAGTACTCGGTAAGGCCTATGGTTTGGCCGATCGCATGTCGAAAATGATTCCTTTTACGCCCGGAATTTCATTGCAAGAAGCGCGTGAACAAGAGCCCATGCTGGAAGAGTTACTCAGCGTGGCTGATCTCAGCGATCACGACGACGCGCTCGAAATTTGGGAAATGGCGATTCGCCTCGAAGGCATCACGCGTGGCGTTGGTAAGCACGCCGGCGGTGTTTTGATCGCACCGGGCAAGCTCACCGATTTCACCGCGGTCTATACCGACGATGAGGGCAAATGGGTCAGCCAATACGATAAAGACGATGTCGAGTCGGTAGGCCTAGTGAAGTTCGACTTCTTGGGTCTGCGCACGCTCACCATCATCGATTGGGCGTTAAAAGACATTAATGCCAAGCGTGCACGCCGCGGTGAGGCGCCGATCGAGATCGAACGCATTCCGCTCAATGATCACGAGCCTTATAAGGTCATGTCCGAGGGTAAAACCACGGCGATATTCCAGCTCGAATCGCGCGGTATGAAGGAGTTGATTAAGAAGCTGAAGCCTTCACGCTTCGAAGACGTGGTGGCGCTGGTGGCGCTGTATCGGCCAGGGCCACTAGAGTCGGGCATGGTCGACGACTTCATTAATCGTAAGCATGGCCGTGCCGAAGTTGCTTATCCGCATCCTGAGCTTGGCCCGGTGCTGGAAAACACTTACGGCGTCATCCTTTATCAAGAGCAAGTCATGCAGATCGCTCAGGTCTTGGCAGGCTATTCGCTTGGCGGCGCGGACATGTTGCGCCGCGCCATGGGTAAGAAAAAACCCGAAGAGATGGCGAAAGAGCGCGTTAAGTTCATGGAAGGTTCGGGCGCGCGCGGTGTTGACCCTGCGCAAGCCGGTGGCATTTTTGACTTGATGGAAAAGTTCGCCGGCTATGGCTTTAACAAGTCGCACTCGGCGGCTTACGCCTTGGTGTCCTACCAAACTGCGTGGCTGAAAGTGAATTATCCGGCCGAGTTTATGGCCGCCGTGTTGTCATCTGAGATGGCCAACACCGACAAAATCGTAGTCTTCATTGAAGAGTGTCGCGCCATGGGCCTGACCATTCGCCCGCCTAGCGTCAATGAGTCGGCATTCCGCTTTGTTGCTAATGATGCCGGTGAAGTGATTTACGGCCTCGGCGCTATTCGCGGTGTCGGCGAGGGCCCAGTGGCATCGCTTTTGGCGGCACGCGAAGCTGATGGTGGCTTTAAGGATCTCTTCGATTTCTGCCGCCGTATCGATTTACGCAAGCTCAATAAGCGTGCGCTGGAGGCATTAGTTCGTGCTGGCGCGCTCGATGATCAAGGCGCAAATCGTGCTGTGATCATGGCATCGCTAGAAAATGCTGTTGCTGCTGCCGAGCAACAAGCGCGCAACGACGACTGCGGCATGGTTGATTTGTTTGGCGATGTGCTCGAAGCCGCGCCCTCCGGTGACTGGTCTGAGGCCATGGAATGGAGCGAAGATGAGCGCTTGCAGGCCGAAAAAGAAACACTCGGGCTTTACCTCACGGGTCATCCAATTGATCAATATGAAGCTGAGCTTAGCCGCTTGGTAACTTGCCGCCTCGCTGAATTACAGCCCACGCGCCGCGGCCAAAATACGACTGTTGCTGGTTTGCTAATGGGCCATCGCATCATGAAAGGTGCTCGTGGTTCACGCGCATTTTTGACCATTGATGACCGTACGGCACGTGTTGAAGTGACTGTATTTAGTGAAGTTTTAGAGCAAGTTAGGCCGCTATTAAGCAGTGATAGCGTGCTCGTTATTGAGGGTGAAGTCTCGATGGATGAGTATGCGGGCATGCTCAAGGTCGTGGCTAAATCGATTCAACCTTTAGTCGATGCTCGTACGCGCTTGAGCAAGGGCTTGGAGCTCACTGTACCCGTTGCCTTGGGTCTGCGTGGAGTTCACGACCTAACCGAATGGCTACAAACCCAGCGCCAAGCCGAGGGTGCTATGCTGCGTTTTCGTGTGCAACATCCAGCCGCGCAAGCTACATTACTGGGCAGCGAGCAGTGGCGAGTAAAACTGACCGATCCATTGCTGCGCGGTTTACGCCAGCGCCTGGGTCACGATAGTGTGCGTGTACTGTACTAAGTAGTGGGTTTGCGCGCCGCGCCGTGTCAGCTACACTCGGTGCATAGTTAATGAGAGCGTTTCATGAATCCCGATTATCTCGATTTTGAACAACCTATCGCTGAGCTTGAAGCCAAGATTGAAGGGCTAAAGCAAGTTGGCGATGGCACCAGCTTAAATATCGATGACGAGGTCGCCCGGCTGCGTAAAAAAAGCCTGGCTCTCACTGAAGATATTTTTTCCAAACTAACCTCGTGGCAAGTCTCACAGATCTCGCGTCATCCGCGCCGTCCTTACACCATGGACTATGTTCAGCGCCTATTTACCGATTTCGATGAGCTCCATGGCGACCGTAGCTTCTCCGACGATGCCGCACTGATTTGCGGTACTGCGCGCTTTATGGGCGAGCCGGTGATGATCATTGGTCATCAGAAGGGCCGCGATGTGCGCGAGAAAGTGCGCCGTAACTTTGGCATGCCGCGCCCAGAAGGCTATCGCAAAGCCTTACGCCTGATGGAAATGGCTGAGCGCTTTAGAATGCCCATCTTTACTTTTATCGACACGCCAGGCGCTTATCCTGGTATCGATGCTGAAGAGCGTGGCCAGAGTGAGGCCATCGCAAAAAATTTAGCGGTCATGTCGCGTCTGAAAACACCAATCATCTCGACTGTGATTGGTGAGGGTGGCTCCGGCGGTGCCTTGGCTATTGGTGTTTGCGACAGCTTATTGATGCTGCAATACAGCACTTACTCGGTGATTTCCCCAGAAGGCTGCGCTTCTATTCTGTGGAAAACCGCTGCAAAAGCACCTGAAGCGGCAGAGGCAATGAACCTCACTGCCTCGCGCCTACACTCATTAGGCTTTGTTGATGATTTAGTCAGTGAGCCTTTGGGTGGCGCACACCGCGACTTTGATCGCGTTGCCGATAGCCTGCGCAAAGCGCTGCTAAGCCAGCTGAAAAAGCTACGCAGCCTAGATCACGACAGCCTGCTAAATCGCCGCTACGATCGCCTGATGAGCTATGGCAATACCGAGCAGCTAGCCAGCGAATGAGCCCAGTTGCCGCGCTCGACGCGTTTTTGCGCGCGCGGCAGCTCGATGCCCCTAGCATCACGGGTCTTGTCGTAGCGCTTAGCGCCGGCCCCGACTCCTACGCTTTACTCTGCGCCGCTAAGCATGCTGCCTCAGCCTTAGACTTTCGGCTGCGCGCAGTGCATGTGCATCACGGCCTTCACCCCGATGCCGACAGCTGGGCGATGCTTGCTGAACAGCAAGCGGCGGCCTGGCAAATTCCTCTACAGATTTTGCGTGTCCAAGTGCCGGTGCAAGCTAGCATTGAGGATGCCGCACGGCGGGCACGCTACGATGCCATTGCCGCGCTTATGAGCGAGAGCGAAGCGCTGCTGCTGGCCCACCATCAGGATGACCAAGCCGAAACGCTGTTGCTGCGACTGATGCGTGGTGCAGGTGTGCAGGGCTTGGCGGCTATGCGCGAGCAGAGTTTGTGGCGTAGCAGTAATACGCAGTTACCTGCGATGTTGCGCTGGCGGCCATGGCTTGGCCAATCGCGACAGGCCATCACGAGTTGGCTTAGCAGCATTAGTGAGCTACCCGTTGTAAAAGATCCTGCCAATGCCGATCCGCGCTTTGACCGCAGCTTATTACGTCATCAGCTATTGCCTCTGCTGCAACAGCGCTGGCCCGAAGCATCGCAGTTATTGGCTCGTAGCAGCCAACAACTGGCGCAGCAAGCCGATGCCTTAAATGAGCTTAGCGATGACCTTTTGCAGCAGCTCAGCGGTGATGGCAAAACTTTAGATATCCCAGCACTCAATGCGCTGAGCGAAGCCAGCCGTCAGGCGGTCATCGCGCGTTGGTTGCAGCGCAAGGGTGCACCGACATTACCGCATCGCTATTGGCCACGCGTGAAGCAAGAGTTATTGCAAGCACGCGCCGATGCTCAGCCGCAGTTGGCGTGGGCCGGTTGGTCGCTGCGGCGTTATCGTGAGCGTTTATATCTGCGCCACGATGAGCTGATTAGCGAATTACCAGCAGCTATCAACTGGCCTAATCCGCTTGAGCCTATCGAGTGGGCAGGGCGCTTATGGTCGCTAAATGAGCTATGCCCGCATTTAAATAGAAACGACCAATTACTCGAGATGCCATGGCGTATAGCTCCGCGCGTTGGTGGTGAGCGGCTGCTGATTGACTCGAGTTGTCTTAAGGAAGCCTCAGCGCTAAAAGATCAGCAGCGCAGCGTTAGTCTGAAAAACTGGTGCCAAGAGCAGAGTATTCCGCCATGGCAGCGCGATCGCCTAATATGTATTTGGGCCGGTGAGATAGTGGTGGCGGTACACCTAATGACCGATGAAGCGTAAGTAAGCCCCATACATACTCTTGATTAGGAGCCAATACCATGACATCTGTGACAAAGGGCAGCGCCTTAGCGCTTGGCATATGCGTTGTATTGGGTCTGTCGGCCTTAGGCTATCAATTGGCCGATGCCGCTGTATCGGTGAAAGCCATGGAGCGTACAGTGAGCGTGAAGGGCTTATCTGAGCGCGATGTTGATGCCACTACGGCGGCATGGCCGATCCGCTATCAAGTTGCTGAAAATGACCTAGATAAACTGTATTTAGACGTTGAAAAAAACCAACGCATGATCAGTGTTTTCTTGAAAAAGCATGGCTTAAGCGATGATGAAATTTCTTTGGCGCCACCAGTTATTGCCGATGCTTATGCCAATCAGTGGGGCGATAAAAGTCAGATTAAGTTTCGTTACACCGGCGAAGGCGATGTAACGGTATTCACCACCAAGGTAGATGCGGTACGCAAAGCCATGGCGAGCTTGCTGGAATTGGGTAAGCAAGGCGTGGTGGTGTCAGTCACCAAAGAAGATATCCAGCGCGTGTTTAGCTATGAGGATTTAAGCAAAATTAAGCCAGCGATGATTGAGGAGGCAACTAAAAATGCCCGTGCAGTCGCTGAAAAATTTGCCCAAGACTCCAATAGCAAGTTGGGCAAAATCAAGTCAGCTCAGCAAGGGCAATTTAGCATCAACAACCGCGATGACAGCACGCCGCACATGAAGCGCGTGCGCGTGGTCACCACGGTTGAATATTACTTATCCGATTAAGGCTTAGCCTCGACCAAAGGCGGCTTTCAGTGGTGCGGTAACGCGACTAAGGCCGCTAGGTGCGCGCGCCGGCTTGCCATCGAACTGCAAATAGCCATCATCGATAGGCGTAAAGCGCATCAGCGGAACATCACGCAGGTAGTCTTGCACTACGCGAAATGGCGCCTTGCTGCCTTGGCGCGGCAAGCTGTCAGCTGCACGTTGAATATAGCCTGAGCTTAAACTGCCGAGCACCGTATCTTCGGTGACCAAGTTGTCATGGTCGTGAACTTCTACCGTGCGATAGCCTTTTTCATCCATATGGTTGATGAGGCGGCAGACATATTCGCTGGCCAAGTCGGCTTTCAGTGTCCATGACGCATTGGTGTAGCCAAACACCATGGCGGCATTGGGTATGCCTTCGACCAATACGCCTTTATAGGTCAAGCGTGTCTTAGCGGCCGCAGATTTATTGTCGACCTTCAAGTTCATGCCGCCGGTCATTTGCACATCGAGACCTGTCGCCGTGATGATGATATCGGCTGGAATTTCCTCGCCCGATTTCAGCAAAATGCCGTTTGTAGTGAATTTTTCAATGTGGTCGGTGGTAATGCTGGCTTTGCCTTCACGCAGAACTTTAAATAGATCGCCATTGGGCACTACGCATAGGCGCTGATCCCAAGGTTGGTAGCTGGGCGTGAAGTGCCTCATGTCGATGCCGCTACCCGCAAGCTGCTTCTTCACCATGCCTAGCAATAGGCGTTTGACTGCCGCAGGGCGTTTGCGGGAGGCCTGAAATAGCATGCGCTGTAGGCCGATATTGCGGATACGATTGAGGCGATAAACAGCCTTTTCGGGCAATACTTTTTGCAGTGCACGCGCTACTGGGTCAATGGCAGGCACCGACATAATGTAGGTCGGTGAGCGCTGCAACATGGTCACGTGAGCAGCTTTGTCGGTCATGGTTGGCAGCAAGGTGATTGCCGTGGCGCCGCTACCGATAATAACCACGCGCTTACCGCTGTAGTCGAGGTTTTCTGGCCAAAACTGTGGATGAATAATGTCGCCTTTGAAGGCTTTTTCATTGGGGAATGTTGGGCGGTAGCCCTTGTCATAGTTGTAGTAGCCGGTGCAGACCATTAAGAAGTTGGCGGTGAATTTCTCTGACTCGCCGCTTGCTTCGTCTTTGGCTTCGACAGTCCAAAGACCAGTTTTGGTCGAGAAGTTTGAGTTGATGACTTGGCGGCCATAATGAATTTTTTTATCTACGCCATACTCTTTTGCCGTATCAGTCATGTACTGCTTGATCGACGGGCCATCGGCCAATACGCGCGACTCAACCCATGGCTTGAAGCTGTAACCAAAAGTGAACATATCGGAGTCGGAGCGAATGCCGGGATAGCGAAATAAATCCCAAGTACCACCAATGGCCTGACGGCGCTCGAGTATGGCAATCGATTTAGTCGGGCAGTTGCGGCTGAAGTGGCAGGCTGCACCGATACCAGAAAGGCCGGCGCCGATGATCAAAATATCGTGATGTTGAGTGGACATTAATTAGGTCTCAGGAATTGAACTCGAGATACGCTAAAGTTTTTCCAATCAGTGGTCAATCAATTTTGACAGTGAGCACTGTAACATTTGTCAGGTTGGGGCTTTATGGGGCGGCTGGGCGGCCGTGAAAGCCGCCCAGCACAAGGCTTAGAGCTTGCGCAAGACTAAGCTGGCATTGGTGCCACCAAAGCCAAAACTATTGCTCATGATGGTTTTTAAACCGGCATTATCAATTCGTTTTAAGGCAATTGGCAGGCCTTCAGCCTCTGGATCTAGTGTCTCAATATTGGCTGAGGCGGTGACAAAATCATTGGCGAGCATGATTAAACAGTAGATCGTTTCTTGAGCGCCGGCAGCGCCTAAAGAGTGGCCAGACAGTGATTTTGTCGAGCTAATGGCGGGGGCTTTATCGCCAAAAACTGCACGAATGGCTTTGAGTTCGGCTAAATCGCCTACCGGTGTAGAAGTGCCATGGGTGTTTAGGTAATCGATAGGCGTATCGACAGTTTGCAGTGCCATATTCATGCAGCGCTCAGCACCTTCGCCGCTAGGGGCGACCATGTCATGGCCATCGGAAGTGGCGCCATAGCCAACGATTTCCGCCAAGATAGTCGCGCCACGAGCAATCGCGTGATCATAGGACTCGACGACAACCATGCCGGCACCACCAGCAATGACGAAGCCATCGCGATTGGCGTCATAGGCACGTGAGGCTTTTTCGGGAGTGTCGTTGTATTTGCTCGACATCGCGCCCATGGCATCGAACATGCACGACTCTTCCCAAGCTTCTTCTTCGCCGCCACCGGCAAATACCACGTCTTGCTTGCCGAGCTGGATGAGTTCGGCGGCATGACCAATGCAATGCGCGCTAGTCGCGCAAGCGGAAGCGATGGAGTAGTTCACGCCCTTGATTTGGAAGGCAGTGGCGAGGCAGGCCGACAATGTAGAGGACATGGTGCGTGGCACCATGTATGGGCCAATGCGCTTTACGCCTTTTTCGCGGGCGATGTCGGCGGCGGCCACTTGGTTGGTGCTTGATGCGCCACCAGAGCCTGCCACCAGACCGGTGCGGGGATTAACGATTTGCTCAGAGCTGAGGCCGGACATTTCGATGGCGCGAGTTAGTGCAACATAGCCATAGGCTGCAGCATCGCCCATAAAGCGGCGCATTTTGCGGTCAATCAAGGCATCTAGATCGAGGTCACGAATGGAGCCGCTGACTTGGCTGCGAAAGCCCATTTCGGTATATTTTTCATTGGCACGGATGCCGGAAATGCCGTTAAACAGGCTGTTTTTTACAGTTTCGGTGTCATGACCAAGGCAGGAAACAATGCCGTAGCCAGTAATGACGACGCGGCGCATAGGATGCTCCAATTAGAAGTTTTCAGTGCTGGTAAAGAGGCCAACACGCAAGTCGCTAGCAGTGTAGATTTCGCGGCCATCGAGCAATACTCGACCATCAGCGATGCCCATGACCAGCTTGCGTTCGACTACACGGCGGATATTGATCTCGTAGCGCAATACTTTTGCTGTGGGCAAAACTTGGCCGAAGAACTTCACTTCGCCAGCGCCTAAGGCTCGGCCGCGGCCAGGGTTGCCGCGCCAGCCGAGATAAAAGCCGAGTAGTTGCCACAATGCATCGAGGCCTAAGCAGCCGGGCATCACAGGGTCGGTTTCAAAGTGGCACTGAAAAAACCACAGGTCTGGATGGATATCGAGTTCGGCGATGATTTCGCCTTTGCCGTTTGTGCCGCCTTCGCGTGAGAGGTGAATGATGCGATCCATCATCAGCATATTGGGTAATGGCAGGCGGGCGTTGCCTGGCCCAAAGAGTTCCCCACGAGCGCAGGCAATAAGCTCTTCGCGGCTAAACTGGGTTTGCTGATAAACGTCGCTCATAGATTTCCTTAGGCAGTTTTTTCGTGCGCCCATGGTAGCAAGGGCATTGGGGGAGAATGCCGACCCATTAGTCTTAGAGTTGTTTCTAAATGTGTTTTTGGTCCTTTGCAAAGGCTTAACAAAGCAGCAATTTGAATGACTTAGCGGTGTAACTGGACAGGGTGGGCAGCGCAGGTATGATGGCGACCTGATACGCGTGCTGATATGGCATTAGGAGAACGTTATGTGGGTTGAACTCGGTCAATTTGCGCTGGTATTGGCAGCCATCGTGGCCTTAATTCAGGGCACCTTGCCGTGGTTGGGCATAGTTCGCGGTGAGCCCCGTATTCAGGCTGTCGCACGAACAGCAGCCTATGCTCAGTTCGGCCTATTACTGTTGTCATTTATTGGCCTAACGGCAGCGTTTTTGCTGAATGACTTCAGCGTTGACTATGTTGCGCGCCAATCCAATACGCTGCTGCCATTTTGGTACAAAATTTCCGCCGTTTGGGGTGGCCACGAAGGCTCCTTATTGCTCTGGGTACTCGTGCTAGCGGGCTGGACTGCTGCTGTCGCACGCTTTTCGCAAGCACTGCCTTTGATCATGACCGCGCGCGTACTCGCCATTTTGGGCCTAATCAGCACGGCCATGATGAGCTTTGTCTTATTCACATCAAACCCATTCAACCGCCTATTTCCCGACTTCCCTATTGAGGGCAATGACCTCAATCCCTTGCTGCAAGACCCCGGCTTAATCTTCCATCCACCCATGCTTTATATGGGCTATGTCGGCTTTGCTGTGCCTTTTGCTTTCGCGCTGGCGGGCTTGCTTAATGGCCGCCTTGATTCGGCTTGGGCACGGTGGTCACGGCCGTGGGCATTGGCGGCGTGGGCATTTTTAAGCGTAGGCATCGCCTTAGGATCGTGGTGGGCATATTACGAACTCGGCTGGGGCGGCTGGTGGTTTTGGGATCCAGTTGAGAATGCTTCATTTATGCCATGGTTAGCGGGCACGGCCTTGCTGCACTCATTGGCGGTAACAGAAAAGCGCGGCGTATTTAAAGCCTGGACTGTGTTGCTGGCTATTATTGCCTTTGCTTTGAGCTTGTTGGGTACTTTCTTGGTGCGATCAGGCGTGCTGACTTCGGTGCATGCTTTCGCTTCGGACCCCTCCCGCGGCTTGTATATCTTAGCGATCTTGATTGTGGTGATTGGCAGCTCATTGGCCTTGTTTGCTTGGAAAGCGCCGAGTTTGCAAAGCGAGAGTAGGCACACCACGGTGTCGCGCGACTTTTTCTTGATGATTAACAACCTATTCCTGCTCACTGCGACCGTGACAGTTTTGCTCGGCACCTTATTTCCGCTAGTCGCAGACGCGCTAGATCTTGGCAAGCTATCGGTTGGGCCTCCGTACTTTAACTTGCTGTTTGTGCCGCTGACTTTGGTACTGATGGTGTTTATGGGCATTGGTCCGCACATCAATTGGAAGCGCGACACCTTGAGTAAGCGCCTGCTGCCCTTGTGGCGCGTGCTGATTGCCGCGGTAGTGGCGGCGATTGCGCTACCACTATTGGTCTATGGCGATCTGCCATGGCTAGTTGCACTCAGCATTGGCTTGTCGGCATGGGTCTTAGGTGCTTTATTTGAAGATGTACTGGTGAAGACGCGCCATGCCAGAACGCGTTGGCTGGGCCTAAAGAAACTTACTCCTAGTTATTGGGGCATGCAGCTGGGCCATATTGGTCTGGTCATGGTGGTTTTGGGTGTGGCAATGACCTCGCATTACAGCGTGGAAAAAGATGTGCGCTTAGCTCCCGGTGAGACACTAACTGTCGGCGATTATGTATTTCGTTTTGATGGCGTCGAAGATCATCGCGGCCCAAACTACACGGCACAACGTGGCACCTTGGTGGTGAGCTCAGGCGCGTGGTCCGAAGTGTTGCATCCGGAGAAGCGTATCTACCGCGTGCAGCAAAGCCCGATGACTGAAGCCGCCATTACCGGCACGCTCTGGCGCGATCTTTACGTCGCTCTAGGCGAGCCACTGGACAACGGCGCATGGGCAGTGCGTGTTTACGTGAAACCAATGGTGCGCTGGATGTGGTTTGGTGCTTTGGTGATGGCCTTGGGCGCACTCATGTCATTGCTCGATAAACGTTATCGCCATCGTGTCAGTGCTACGCCAACGCCGCGTGCTAGCACAGGAGCGGCGACATGAAATCATCGAGTCGCTGGTTAGTTTTCGCGTTGCCATTGGCACTGTTTTTGGCTTTGGCGCTTTTGCTATTTAGCCGCAATGGCAGTGATCCTTCATTTTTGCCTTCTGCGCGCTTAGACCACGCAGTGCCGGCTTTTAACTTGCCCAGCCTTGCTGATCCCGAGCTAAAGCTTGACGAAAGCATCTTTAAAGGCAATGTCACACTGCTCAATGTGTGGGCAACATGGTGTGTTTCCTGCCTTATCGAAAATCCTGTCATGGTTGAGTTAGCAGGCCAAGGCGTGCGCATTATCGGTGTGAACTACAAAGATAATCGGCAAGCAGCTCTGGCTTGGCTAAGCAATAACGGCAATGCCTTTGAGCAAGTCATTTTTGACGAAGATGGCAGCTTAGGCATCGATCTAGGTGTCTATGGCGCGCCAGAAACGTATCTAGTCGATGGCAATGGCATCATTCGTTATCGCGCAGTTGGCGTGCTCGACCCGAAGGCATGGCAAACCGAGTTGAAGCCACGCTATGAGGCGCTATTAGCTGAATATGCGCAGGAGGCTAAGCCATGATTCGCTATCTATTACTCAGCCTGATGCTGATTTCTGCAGCAAGCTTTGCCTCTGTTGATGTCCGCGACTTCGATACGCCACTGCAGGAAACTCGCTACCGCGCATTGATTGATGAGCTGCGCTGCCCAAAATGCCAAAACACCAACTTAGCCGGCTCTGATGCAGGCTTAGCTGGGGACCTGAAAGACCGTGTTTATGAGCAAATTAAAGCAGGCCAAAGCGATGGCGAAATTCGTGATTATTTGATCGCGCGCTATGGCGACTTCATTACCTATAAGCCGCCTGTGCGCGCCAGCACGTTTGTACTCTGGTTCGGTCCATTTATTCTGCTCATTGTGGCCGGTTTTACCATGTGGCGACGGACGCGCGGGGTGATTGCCAAGCCTAGGCCATTGTCGTCACAAGAGGCGGAGCAGCTGCAGCGTGTATTGTCCGGTGATCAGGAGCGTAGGTCATGATGAGTTTGGGTGCGGATCAAATGACCTTAGTGCCGATGGTGTTGGCGGCGATATTATTAGCGCTAGCCACGGCATTTTGCCTGCTCTGGCCATTACGTGGTGGTATGGCGGTGACAGGTCGTAGCGCGCAGGCCTTATCGAAGCAAATTTATCATGAGCGTTTGGCTGAGCTAAATGCCGATCACATGGCATCGCGCATCACCGCTGAGACCTATGCCGCGCTGAAGTTGGAGCTCGATCGCGGGCTATTAGCCGATAACCAACAAGTGGCAGATCAAAGTAGTCGGCCATTGAAAGTGGGTGGTTTGGCGCTGGCGTTATTGCTGATTGTTCCTGTCGCGAGTGTGGCGTTATGGCTTGGCGTATTTTTGAGCCCAGGTTTGGCGAAAGATACGCATAATGCTGAGCGCTTAGCGCCGACTATCGATAAGTTGCTGGCGGGGCAGGATATGGCGGAACAATCGCCAGATGCTAGTTTGCCGGACTTTATGCGTGCGCTGCAGCGTCGTGTCCAGGCCGATCCGCATAATGGCGAAGGCTGGCTAACTTTAGGCTTGGGCTTCATGCAAGCACGTGAGTTTGGTCCGGCAAAAGAGGCTTTGGCCCGTGCTGTGGAGCTTAGCCCTAGCGATATCCAAGTGGCGATGACCTATGTGCAAGCCAGCATCATGTCGCAGCAAGGCGCGATGGATTCTCTAGCTGCAAACTTGCTCAATGGTATTTTGCAGCGCGAGCCTGATCATCAAGGCGCCTTATTGATGCTTGGTATGGGCAGCTTGCGTGCTGGCGATAATGCCACGGCACTAGCGGTGTTAACGAAGCTACGAGCCCTGCGCGCGGCAATGCCTGCTGCTGAGGCAGATTCGGCGGCTGATCAACGCATTGCCGGCTTGATTGCAGAGGCCGGTAGCGCCGGTGAAGTCACGGCAGCCGCAGATACGCTATATCGCATCGAGGTCACGCTTGCGCCAGAAGTGGCACGCGCCATACCCGCCGATGCAACCTTGTTTATTTTCGCTCGCGAACCTGCCGGTATGCCGATGCCGATTGCCGCCGTGGGGCAGCCAGTGGCGCAGTTTCCGATGTCGATTGCGCTCAATGATCGCCATAGCTTGAACTCAGCAAGACTGCTGAGTTCATTCGCGGATGTGGTTATTTCGGCGAGAATATCGACTAGTGGCGATGCCACTGGGCCCGGCTGGCAAGCAGTAGCAGTACCAGTGCAGAAAGCCAGTGATCAAATAGTGCGCCTGCGAATTAGCGAGAAAGTCGAAGCGCGATAGTCCGTTGGTCGCAGCTTGGCGGTGAAAGTCTTGTGAAAAGGCGGCTTGGGCGAGTATCCTTGCCGCCTTGAGATTGGGAGTAAAATGGATGCGTATTATTCTTTTGGGAGCGCCAGGTGCTGGTAAGGGCACGCAGGCTCAGAACATCATGAGCCGTTTTGGCATTCCGCAAATCTCCACCGGCGACATGCTACGTGCGGCGGTGAAGGCTGGCACAGAGCTTGGCATTGCCGCGAAAAAGGTTATGGATGCTGGCGGTTTGGTTTCTGATGACATCATCATTGGTTTGGTGAAAGAACGTATTAAGCAGGCCGATTGCGCGCCAGGTTTTTTGTTTGATGGTTTTCCGCGCACCATCCCGCAAGCGCAAGCAATGATTGATGCCGGCGTGTCGATTGATCATGTTGTCGAAATTCGTGTTGCCGATGAAGAAATCATCGCGCGCTTGTCAGGTCGCCGCGTGCACCCCGCTTCTGGCCGTGTTTATCATGTCATGCATAATCCGCCAAAAGTTGCGGGCAAAGATGATGAGACTGGCGAAGATCTTGTGCAGCGTCCAGATG
>NZ_CEYEMI010000002.1:104596-138015 GCF_982810325.1 Paraperlucidibaca sp. | reverse complement strand
CAGGCATGGGTATTGGCTTTGGCGTAAACCCTGATCGAGGCCATTTGGGGCAGATCGATGCCGCTTTGGAGCGCCTAGGTCAGCGTCGTCGCATCACGATTTTTACGCGCCATTACCAAATGCCAGCCTTGGTTGCGCACAAGGCCGACTTAGTGGCGACGCTGCCAACACGAATCGCTAAGTTGCAGCAAGACCATCCGCAATTAGTGATTAAAGAGCCGCCATTCCACATTCCAGCCTTTGAGCTAAAGATGGCTTGGGGGCCTTTGCTGCACCATAGCCCTGCGCACCGCTGGCTGCGTCAGCTCATCACTTTTGTCGCCAGACAAATCGCCGAACAAGAAAAAAGCGCAGAAGAAGAGAGCGGCCTAGCGCGGCGTAATGCGCGGATTCGGCGTATTCGGGAATGACCAAAGCTTAAGTTTTGGTTAAACTATGTGCCCCGCACGAACATCCCCTTGATCACAGCACTTTGAGGCAAACGGATATGACTGAACAACGCGTCCAGCACGGCGAACTTGATATCGCCAAATCGCTTTTTGACTTGGTGAATAACGAGGTAGCTCCCGGCACAGGCATAAGCCCTGAGCATTTTTGGCAGCAATTCGAGCAAGTTATGGCCGATTTGATACCTAAAAATAAGGCCTTGCTGGCAAAGCGCGATGATATCCAGGCGAAAATCGATGCATGGCACCAAGCCAACCCAAAAGCTGAGTTTGCTGCGTATAAGGCATTCCTCGTTGAAATCGGCTACTTGATTGCTGAAGGTGCAGATTTCGAAGTGTCGCCAACAAATGTAGACGATGAAATCGCCCATATTGCCGGCCCGCAACTAGTTGTGCCGGTGAAAAATGCCCGTTATGCCTTGAATGCTGCCAATGCGCGTTGGGGCTCTTTATATGACGCGCTGTATGGTACTGACGCTATTTCAGAAGAAGATGGTGCAGTGCGCGCAGGTGGCTACAATCCCGTACGCGGTAATAAAGTCATCGCATTTGCCCGTAAGTTCTTAGATCAGGCAGCACCTTTAGCATCGGGCTCGCACGCAGATAGCACTGCCTATGCCATCGTTAATGGCCAGTTGCAAATCACTCTGGCCACTGGCCAAACAGTAGCGCTAGCTCAGCCAGAAAAATTCGTTGGTTATACTGGTGATGCTGCTGACCCTACAAGTGTCTTGTTGAAAAACAATAACCTGCATGCGGAAATTCAATTCGATCGCAACAGTGCCATTGGCAAAACCGATGCTGCTGGCGTTAAAGATGTGAACTTAGAGTCGGCCATCACCGCTATTCAAGACTGCGAAGATTCAGTTGCAGCCGTTGATGCCGAAGACAAAGTTGAGGTTTACAGCAACTGGTT
Organism: Paraperlucidibaca sp.; assembly: GCF_982810325.1. Lineage (NCBI taxonomy): Bacteria > Pseudomonadati > Pseudomonadota > Gammaproteobacteria > Moraxellales > Moraxellaceae > Paraperlucidibaca > Paraperlucidibaca sp. Next base: position 136,653 of record NZ_CEYEMI010000002.1, on the reverse strand, counting down.
AGGCCTGATGAAAGGTGACTTGGCTGAGTCATTCCAAAAGGGTGGCAAAACTCTAACGCGTACGCTCAATAGCGACCGCAGCTTCACCACACCATCTGGTGGCGAACTCACGCTGCACGGCCGCGCTCTGCTGCTAGTGCGTAACGTTGGCCATCTGATGACCAACCCAGCCGTTCGCTACAAAGGCGAAGAAGTGCCGGAAGGCATCATGGATGCCATGGTGACTACCTTGGCCGCCATGCACGATCTGCAAAAGAAAAACCGCGTCAGCAACTCGCGTACTGGCTCGATGTATATCGTGAAACCAAAAATGCACGGCCCTGAAGAAGTGGCTTTCGCCAGCGAAATCTTTGCTCGCGTAGAAGATGCTTTGGGCTTGGCACGTAACACCATGAAAATGGGCATCATGGATGAGGAGCGCCGCACTACAGTGAACTTGAAAGAGTGCATCCGTGCCGCTAAAGAGCGTGTGATCTTCATCAACACCGGCTTCTTAGATCGTACCGGCGATGAAATGCACACTTCTATGGAAGCTGGCGCCATGGTGCGTAAAGCTGACATGAAAAAACTGCCATGGATCAGCGCTTACGAAAACTGGAACGTTGATGTTGGCCTGAAATGCGGCCTGCAAGGCAAAGCGCAAATCGGTAAGGGCATGTGGGCAATGCCAGACTTGATGAAAGACATGCTGGAGCAAAAAATTGCGCACCCGAAAGCTGGCGCTAACACTGCTTGGGTGCCATCGCCAACAGGCGCTACGCTGCACGCCACGCATTACCACCAGGTATTAGTGCAAGACGTGCAAGAGCAGCTGAAGTCACGCGCACACGCCAAGCTTGATGACATTTTGACCTATCCAGTGACTCACACACCGAACTGGTCGGTTGAAGAAATCAAAAACGAACTGGATAACAACTGCCAAGGCATCTTGGGTTATGTGGTGCGTTGGATTGACCTTGGTGTGGGTTGCTCGAAAGTGCCAGATATCAACAACGTGGGATTGATGGAAGATCGCGCCACGCTGCGCATCTCCAGTCAGCACGTGGCTAACTGGCTTCGTCACGGCGTTTGCACTAAAGCTCAGGTAACTGAAGCAATGGAGCGCATGGCCGCCGTGGTCGACCAGCAAAATGCTGGTGATCCACTGTACACAGCAATGGCACCAGACTTCGCCAACAGCGTCGCTTTCCAAGCTGCTGCTGAGCTGGTGTTTGAGGGTTGTGCGCAGCCCAATGGCTACACTGAGCCAGTGCTACATCGTCGCCGCTTAGAGTTAAAAGCTGCCAATGCTTAAGTTTTAAGTTGCTCAAAAAGCCGCCATTTGTTCTGCAGATGGCGGCTTTTTTATGGCCATTTCTACCGTATGATTTATGGTAGAGCGGAGCTTATTTAAGGATGTGTTATGAACCAGATGCAAGCAGGCATTTTAGCGCCAGTCCCTGAAAACGCGCGATTCATTAGTTTTCAATTAGCCGATAGCATCTCGCTGGAAACCACACTAAGAGCAGTTCAGGCGCATGCTGATGGCGAGCGCGCAGTTGTCGGTATTGGCTTGACGGTAGTTGAGGCCTTAGGCCAGCACATACCAGGCTTAACGGCAGGCCCTCGTATAGATGGCAGTTTGGTCGATATTCCTTGCCAGCCCATCGCGCTCTGGCTGTGGCTGCGCGGGCCATCGCGTGGTGAGCTCTTGCATCAAGAACGGCATTGGGTCGATATGCTCACGCCATGCTTTACGCGCATGCAAAGCATAGAGTCATTCTGCTACGACAATGGTCGCGACTTAACCGGCTATGAAGATGGCACTGAAAACCCAGAGGGCGAGGAGGCGATTGCTGTTGCTAGCGTTACTGCACCTGCTGCAGATGCATTAGTTGGCAGTAGCTATTTAGCCGTGCAGCAATGGCTACACGACTTTAAAACCTTCGATGCCATGACAGATGCCGAGCAGGACAATACGTTTGGCCGCCACCGCATTAGTAATGAAGAGTTTGATGAGGCGCCAGAAAGCGCGCATGTAAAGCGCACGGAACAAGAAGCTCCCACGCCCGAGGCACACGTTTTGCGCCGCTCTATGCCCTGGTCTGCTGGTAACCGCGCAGGATTGGTGTTCACGGCTTTTGGCCATTCGTTAGAGGCGTTTGAAGTTTTACTTACACGAATGAGCGGTGCTCATGACGGCATTATTGATGGCTTATTTGCTTTCACTAAACCAGTTAATGGGGCCTATGTTTGGTGCCCTGGAATGCGCAATGGTCAGTTGGACCTGCGAGCTTTAGGGCTCTGAGGCTGACTTACCGAATATTTCATCCATAAAAAAGCCGCTATGACAGCGGCTTTTTTATTAGCACCAGTTTATGCCACCGGCACAAAGTCTGCCTTTTCACGTACAGCACAATCTGGGCAAGCCCAATTATCTGGAATGCTCGCCCATGCTGTGCCAGCTGGAAAGCCTTCTTTCGGACAGCCTTCGTGCTCATCATAGGTGTAGCCACAATCGCTACAGCGGTAGCACATCGCATTCGCAACAGGCGTTACCGGCGCTAAGGTTGCGCTCTCTGCTGCGCCATCGGCAATGTGTTGCTCCTGAACGCGATTAAGCTCCGAGCGTAAAATCTTCTCACGCTTGCCCGGCTGAATATTGGCGCGGGTCAAATCACCTTTGTAATGCTTGGCCACCAATGGGTCCATTTGGCGGAACCAGAGGAAAGGAATGTAAGCAGGGATCAGCATTGAGGCATAGCCCGAAGGAAGCTGTGGGCTTTCCTCAAAGTGACGTAAGGCCTGAAAGCTGCGCGTTGGGTGCGCATGATGATCGCTGTGGCGCTGCAGCTGGTACAAAAACAAGTTGGTGACAATGTGGTTGCTATTCCATGAGTGCTCGGGCTTGCAACGCTCAAAGCGACCATCAGCTCCTTTTTGACGCAGTAGGCCGTAATGCTCGATGTAGTTAATCACTTCCAACAATGCGGCACCGTAGAAGGCTTGCAGCAGCAAGAAGGGCAGTGCATACCAGCCTAAAACAGCGGTAACGGCAGCAAAGAAGACAACGGTTAAGGCCCAGGCCTGCAGGTTATCGTTGCTCAAACTCCACACCGATTTATCCTGGCGATTCAGGCGTTCGCCTTCAATTTTCCATGCTGAGCGCACGCTACCAATCATTGTGCGTGGTAAAAATGCCCAAAATGTCTCGCCCATGCGTGAGCTGGCAGGATCATCTGGAGTCGCAACATTTTTGTGATGACCACGCACGTGCTCAGCGTAAAAATGGCCATAGGCAACAGGCGCTAACGTCAATTTAGCCATCCAGCGGCCAAACTCATCGCGTTTGTGTGAAAGCTCATGAGCAGTATTAATGGCGATACCATTAATCGCACCAACGGATAGCACAACACCAATATAACCAAACACCGACAGATCGCCAGTGACAGCAATGACTGCGCCCCAAATCGTGACAATAAATTGCGATGGAATATAGGCATACACAATGAAACGATAATAGCTGTCGGACTCTAGCTGGTTCACCATGGACTCTGGTGGATTATTCGTATCAGTACCAATTAAACGATCTAGCGCAGGAATGACGCCGTAAACCAGCAAAGGGCCGCCCCATAAAAAGGCTTGGATGCCAGTGAGCTCATAGGCCAGTAAAATCAATAAGCCCAATACGGGCAGCATAGGGCTGAGTAGCCAAAGATAGCGTTTGCCATCAGTCCATGCGGTATCAGCAGTAGTCGTGGTCATGAGTGTTCTCCTAGCGCTAGGCGCTGCTATCAGGCTCTGCCGGCCTTGTGAACATATCATTGTGCAATGTAACGGTTTATGGCAGGCTTAATTCACCGGATATCTATCTCAAAACGCCGACTAAGACGCTATGGAAGACTTTTTAAGTGTGGTTTTCGATGATTTGCACCTTAAGGGCGCTGGGTATGCCTTCGTTCATGGCCACGCTAATTGGTCGGCTCAGGTTGCATTGCCAGGGCGAGCTGTCTTTCATGCGGTGCTATTTGGTGAAGTGCATTTACATACTCACCAGCAAACCTATCACCTGCGCGCCGGCGACCTATTCGTTTTGCCAAGTGGTTTAGCTCATACCTTGTCAGATGCCTCACTGTCGCCTCAAGCGCCTGAAAACATTAGCTATGCCCTCAGTGAACGCCGCCATCAACCTTATGCTTTGGGTGAGGGCAATATTTCGGCGATTGTGCTTATTGCCGGCAGTCATTACGACACTGATCTTGGTCAGCCGCTAATGTCGGCGCTGCCTTCAGCATTTCTAGTGGCCGGCCAAGGCCAGGAGCCGCCGGAATGGCTGCGCATCGGCATCTTGTTTCTTCAGCAAGAAATTAGCGAGTCGCGCCCAGGCCAGCAAAGCATCTTGAATCGTCTAGGCGATATTTGGTTTATGCAGTGCTTGCGAGTGTATATCGACAAAATTTCGACAGATGACAGTAGCTGGTTGCGCGCGTTGAAAGATCCTGCCTTGGCTACCGTGTTGAGCGCCGTGCATCGCAAGCCTGAGCAAGAATGGACCGTGCCGAAAATGGCCGAGTTAGCACATTTATCGCGCTCAGCTTTTGCCGATCGTTTTCAGCGCACCATGGGCAAGCCGCCACAACGCTATCTCAATGAACACCGCATGCGTTTGGCGGCTTGGCAGCTTCGCCATAGCGATCAGCCTGTTTGCCGGATAGCCGACATGATTGGCTACGCATCAGAGACTGCGTTTGGCCAAGCCTTTAAACGCGCACATGGCATGGCGCCTGGCCGCTATCGTCAGCATATTCGCGAGCAATGAGTAGGGAAATAGCCCATCGGCCTCGCCTTAAGCTGTAAATCTGGTATAAAAGACCACTGATGCAGCCCACATAACAATAGAAATCGTAAGAAGGATAATTTATGAGCCGCTACGCTTCCCGCTCAACACTAGTGCATTGCTTACTGCATTGGGCTGAGACTACTCCCAATGCCCCTTATCTGACTCAGCCTAATGCCGATGGCTCGTCATATGACATCACTTGGGGTCAAGCTGCCGATCAAGCTCGCCGCTTAGCATCACATATAAAATCATTGAATTTGGGTGAGGGCGCCTCTGTTGGCCTGCTCGGTCGTAACAGCGCTCACTGGATTGTTGCCGACGTTGCCATTTGGATGGCCGGCCATGTCACCGTGCCTTTATATCCGACATTAAATGGCGAATCTGCCGCTTATATCCTCGATCATTCTGATTGTAAGGCCATTATTTTAGGCAAAATGGATGGCATTGCCGATGGTTGGAAAGACATCGAGCCGCACCTGCCCAGCTTGCCTATGCTGAGCTTGCCGCTATCGCCACGCATGGATGTGCCGCAATATAACGATATTATCGCCAATACAGCGCCGATCAGCGATGAAGACATCACGCTACCGCATGTTGATGCCATGGCGACGATTGTCTACACATCAGGCTCTACTGGCCGTCCTAAAGGTGTCATGCATAGCTTTGGCACCATGTGCTCGGTGGCTAATGCCCTGCGTGATACTTATAAAGTCACGCGTGATGAGCGCATGTTGTCGTACTTACCATTGGCTCACGTGGCTGAGCGCGCCGTAGTTGAAACCGCCTCGCTATATTTTGGCTATCGTGTTTTCTTCGCCGACGGCCTAGAAACCTTCCAACGCGACTTACAGCGTGCGCAACCGACAATTTTCTTCTCAGTGCCGCGCCTCTGGACCAAGTTCTATCTCGCTATCAATGAGAAGTTGCCACCATCCAAGCAACGAATTTTGTTCAATATCCCATTCCTTAATCGCTTGGTGAAAGGCAAGATTCTTAAGCAGCTAGGCCTCGACAAAGTGCGTATTGCTATCACTGCTTCAGCGCCTCTGCCACCAAATATCATGAACTGGTATCACAACCTTGGCCTCGAACTACTTGACGTTTATGGTATGTCGGAAAACTTCGGTTACTCGCATGGCTCACGTCCTGGCGAAGTCCGTATTGGCTATGTTGGTCACGCCAACCCTGGTGTTGAACAGCGCATTGGCGACAATGGCGAAGTGCTAGTAAAAAGCCCTGGCCAGATGATGGGCTATTACAAAGCGCCGGATAAAACCGCTGAAGACATGACTGATGACGGCTTCCTGAAAACAGGTGACCGTGGTGAGTTAGATAAAGAAGGCCGCTTGAAAATTACTGGCCGTGTCAAAGAGCTGTTTAAAACCTCTAAAGGCAAATACGTTGCGCCAGTGCCAATTGAGCAAAAGCTTAATGTGCATCAGAAGGTTGAGGTAATTTGCGTTACTGGTCCAACACAGCCACAGCCATTCGCACTATTTATGCTGTCCTTAGACGCCTTGAAAGAAATCGAGAACGGCGAGCTTTCACGTGACACATTAACGAATGATTTCAAGGATTTATTGAAGTCTGTTAATGCGACGCTAGAAGATCATGAGCGACTAGATTATGTCGTGGTAGTGAAGGATCAGTGGACCATCGAGAATGGTTACTTAACGCCTACGATGAAAATCAAACGCAATATCATTGAAGATAGCTACTTGCCGCAAGCCGATGGTTGGGTTGCGCGCCGTGAGCAGGTGATTTGGGAGTAATCTCAAACACCTGAACATAAAAAAGGTCGGCATAAGCCGACCTTTTTTATGAGCGCTACTTTTTCAAAGACAGAAAATGTGGCGCTACTTTGCGGGTTTCTAACGAACGCGGTAGGTGATTCGGCCTTTACTTAAATCATAAGGCGTCATCTCAACCTTGACCTGATCGCCAGTCAAAATACGGATGTAATGCTTACGCATTTTGCCCGAGATATGGGCAGTAACAACGTGGCCATTCTCAAGTTCGACGCGGAACATGGTGTTTGGCAGGGTATCGATAACCACGCCATCAAATTCTAATTGCTCTTCTTTCGACATGCAGCAAAGGCCTCATGGGCTATGGAATGTAGGGCGCTGAGTAAAATTTCAGACGCTTCGAAAACGCGCGCATTGTGCCCGAAAAAACCTCATCGCGCTAGCAACCATTCGTTTTCAATTAGCAGTTCTAATGGACGGAACTGAGTTTTGTAGCGCATACGCTGGGCTTGTCGCACCCAATAGCCCAAATATAGCGAGCGTAGACCTTTGGCACGACAGGCTTCTATCTGCCATAAAATAGCAAAAGTGCCAAGGCTGCGGGTATTTATTTCTGGATCGTAAAAAGTGTAGACCGCCGATAAGCCATTTTCTAGGCTATCGGTCACGGCAACGATAAGCAGTTGGCCATTGAGACGAAACTCAACGAGCTCGGTATCTGACCAATCGCTGGTTAGAAATTCGCGGTATTGGCGTGGGCTAGGCGGATACATGTCGCCTTCGCGATGGCGTGCACTGATGTAGCGCGCATAGAGGGCGTAGTGCTCTTCTGACCACTGTACTGGCACAGGTGCCACCGTGATGTCTTGGTTGCGCTGCCAGCAGCGGCGTTGCTCGCGTCGTGGATGAAAGTCTGCCACCGGTATGCGCACCGAAATACAGGCGCTACAACCTTGGCATTGAGGTCTGTAGACATAGTTGCCGCTGCGGCGAAAGCCAAGGTCGGAGAGCTGGCTGTAGATTGGCGCGGTCATATCGGCTTCAGGGTCAGCAAATAGCGTGACGGCTTGGCGATCGTCTAAGTAGCTACAGGCATGAGCGGCCGTAGTGAAGAAAGTGATATTGCCGCCGCTACTCATAAAGTCTCCGCCACAGTGAAGCCGGCTGCCGCTAGCGCGCTATGCGCCTGTGACCACGGCAGCGTAGGTGTTTCAGGTTGTTGAGCTAACAATGCTAAGTAATCGTTTCGAGACATGATGGTCGCACCAAGACTAAGCAAATGGTCATTTTCTAGCTGACAGTCTACCCATTCCACCTGCCACGCCTGAGACAAGGTCATTAAGGCCCAAAATGCCAGCTTTGAGGCATCGCGACAGTGGCTAAACATCGACTCACCGCAAAATATGCCGCCAACAGTGACGCCATAGAGGCCGCCGACTAGCGCATCATCCCGCCAAACCTCAATGCTTTGTGCCCAACCTAGCTTGTGCAGCGCTACATAGCCGGCTTGAATTTCAGTTGTGATCCAGGTGTCGTCGGCATAAGGGCGAGGAGCAGCACAGGCGACAATGACTTCAGCGAAGGCCTGATTGCAGCTAAAGCGCCAGCTTGCTTGGCGGCGGGTTTTTACTAAACTTTTGCTGGGGATAAATGTTGCTGGGTCGATAACGCAGCGCGGATCAGGAGACCACCACAGTAGAGGCTCACCGGCCGATGACCACGGGAAAATACCGGCTCGATAGGCAGCTTGCAGGCGAGTAGGGGAGACATCGCCTCCCGCCGCAAGCAGGCCATCGGGATAGTCCAGAGCAGTGCTTGGCGCTGGAAATGGGTCATCGCCGGCAAGCCACGGCAGTTGCGTGGTCATCGCTGGTTTTAGTTGCCAAGAGCGTCGAGGTATTTCTCGGCATCGAGCGCGGCCATGCAGCCAGCGCCGGCCGAGGTAATGGCCTGGCGATAGACGTGATCGGCGATATCACCAGCAGCAAATACGCCCGGCACATTGGTCGCCGTGGCATTGCCTTCGATGCCGCTGCGAATACGGACATAGCCATTATTCATATCGACTTGGCCGGCAAAAATATCGGAATTGGGTATATGGCCAATGGCAATAAAGATGCCGGCGACAGCAACATCCTGCTGGATGCCATCGCGGCCATCAGCGGTATTGACCGATACCAAGCGAGCGCCATTAACGCCGCCATCATCGCCTAAGACTTCTTCTAAAGCATGATTCCAAATAATGGAGATTTTACCGGCTTTGACCTTCTCGAACAGATGATCTTGCAGGATTTTTTCTGATTTCACTTTATCGCGGCGATGCACCAGCGTGACATGCTCAGCGATATTGGACAGATACAGTGCTTCTTCGACAGCGGTATTGCCGCCGCCGACGACCATGACGCGTTGGCCGCGATAGAAAAAGCCATCGCAAGTCGCGCAAGCACTGATGCCGCGGCCCATGAACGCCTCTTCAGAAGGCAAGCCTAGGTACTGAGCCGATGCGCCAGTGGCAATGATAAGTGCATCGCAGGTGTATTCACCGCTATCGCCAGTAAGCACAAAAGGGCGAGTTTTCAGGTCCACGGCATTGATATGGTCAAATAATACTTGGGTGCCGAAGCGCTCGGCGTGACGTTGCATACGCTCCATCAGCGCAGGGCCGGTTAAGCCTTCAACATCGCCTGGCCAGTTATCGACTTCGGTGGTGGTGGTGAGCTGACCGCCGGCTTGCATGCCAGTAATCACCACAGGGTTTAAATTAGCGCGAGCAGCATAAACAGCTGCCGAATAGCCGGCAGGGCCTGAACCAAGAATAATTAAGCGGTGATGTACGCGTGCCATGCTAGCTCCAAAATGCATTGAGGAAAAAATCGTCGCTCAGTATAGCAAGCATGGCATCTTGGTGTGGTGCGGTTACAATGGCCCATCACTTTTATAGCGAGCGCCAACACCAATGCGCTCAACGAGACCGAAGCCATTGCCTGATAACACGTCAAAAAATGCCCAACGCAACGATGCTCAGCAAATGCCCATGGGTGAATTGGCCATCAACGCCCTACGTCGCCGAGATGTGCAAACTATATTTTGGTTAGTTTTAGCGGTATTTATTCTGTTGGCACTGATTACGCGTTCACCGGAAGACAGTGCTTGGACTCACGTTGGCAGCGCGCCTTTGCACAATGCCGCTGGTAGTGCTGGCGCTCATTTGGCCGACTATCTAGGTTTTCTGCTTGGCCCCTTGGCCTATGCCATTCCGGCGTTGATGCTCTGGCGTGTGGCTATTTTGTGGTGGCGGCCTTCGCGTGCATTGGTAGGCATGCCACAAGTGGTGGCATGGGTAGTGGCGTTATTGTCATTGGCGGCGCTTGGACATATTCATTTTATCGCACCCGATTACGGCCTCGAAAATGCTTCCGGTGGTGTTATCGGGCAGGTTCTAGGCTCGAGCATGTGGCATGCCACGGGCTTATTAGGCAGCACATTAATTTTAATTGTGCTGTTTCTGGTGACATTTACCGCAGCAACAGGCTTTGCATGGGGCAGGGCTAGCGAACTTCTTGGCCGCGGATTGTTTTGGCTAGGTCAAAGCTTTGTCGCTGCTATAGCCTCGCTGTGGCAGCGTTTGCGCAGTGAGCCGAAAAAGCCAACTACAGCAATGGCTCCACGTCATGTGCCTCAAATGCGTGCCACACCTGAAACGCAGGCCGTAGCAAATGAAGTGCCGCGTGTGCGCAGTGAAATTACTATTTCTCCTGCGGCTCAGGTCAAGGTGGCGAAGAAAATACCAGTGCAACGGCCATTATTTGCGCCGCCACCAGGTGAGGGCGTGCTGCCATCGATGGACTTGCTTGACCCGGCTGAAGTGCAGATTGGTAAGGGCTATAGCGCAGAAGCGCTAGAGGGCATGTCGCGCCTACTCGAAATTAAGCTGAAAGAATTTAATGTCGATGCCACTGTGGTCGCGGTACAGCCAGGCCCAGTTATTACGCGTTTTGAGATTCAACCGGCTGCAGGTGTGAAAGTTGCGCGAATAACCAATATTGCCAAAGATCTAGCGCGCGCCATGGCAATGATTTCGGTGCGTGTGGTTGAGGTGATTCCGGGCAAATCCGTTGTTGGCATTGAAGTGCCGAACCAAGATCGTGAAATGGTGCGGCTCTCAGAGATTTTAACCTCTAGCGTTTATGAAGGTAAATCCAGCCCGCTAACCTTGGCGCTAGGCAAAGACATCGCTGGCAACCCCATCGTTGCTGATCTCGCGCGCATGCCGCACTTATTGGTCGCGGGTACTACCGGCTCGGGTAAATCAGTGGGCGTGAACGCGATGATTTTATCGATGCTGTTTAAAGCCACACCGGAAGATCTGCGCCTAATCATGATTGACCCAAAAATGTTGGAACTGTCGGTCTACGACAAAATTCCGCATTTGCTAACGCCTGTTGTCACCGATATGAAAGATGCCGCCAATGCTTTGCGCTGGTGTGTGGCCGAGATGGATCGCCGCTATAAGCTGATGTCTAAGCTTGGCGTGCGTAATCTCGACGGCTATAACAAGAAAGTGACTGATGCCATTGCTGCTGGCGAGCCGATTAAAGATCCGTTATGGAAAGCTGGCGAAAATGTGTTTGAAGAGGAAGCATCAGATCTCGGCAAGTTGCCCTATATTGTCGTGATTATCGACGAATTTGCCGACATGATCATGATTGTTGGCAAGAAGGTTGAAGAGCTGATTGCGCGTATTGCACAAAAAGCCCGCGCAGCCGGTATTCACTTAATTTTGGCCACACAACGGCCATCAGTAGATGTGATCACTGGCTTGATCAAAGCCAACGTGCCAACGCGAATTGCCTTCCAAGTGTCGTCACGTATCGACTCACGCACCATCCTTGATCAAGGCGGTGCAGAAATGCTGCTAGGCAATGGCGATATGCTGTTTTTACCGCCCGGCACGAGCTTAACTGAACGAGTTCACGGCGCCTTTGTCAGCGACGATGAGGTCCACCGCGTTTGTGGAGACTGGCGCGCTCGTGGAGAGCCCGACTATATCGATGCCATTTTAGACGGCGGCTCTGAGGGTGAGGGCGGCAGCAAAGGCGGTTTTGGCGGCTTCGATGATGTCGGCGGTGATCCCGAGCAAGATGCGCTTTACGATGAAGCATTGGCTTTTGTGTTGGAAACGCGCCGCCCATCGATTTCGTTTGTGCAGCGTAAGTTCAAAATTGGTTATAACCGCGCCGCACGCTTGGTTGAAGCCATGGAGAACGCGGGCGTGGTGTCGCCAATGCAAAGCAATGGTCAACGCGAAATCATCGTTCCTCATCGCGATTAAAGGATTTGATATGACCGTTTTAAAATCACTGTTTGTCCTGAGTGTATTGGCTGCTGGCATTAGCACAGCTGCTGTCGCAGCCGATGCTAGCTTGGCAAAAGCGACTGCTCCTGCGGCGGCGGTAGCTGCTAAACCTGCACAAACTGCGGCGCAAGAGAAGGCAGCGAGTGCGGCACTATCGACTCGCTTAAAGGCATTAAAAACGCTAAGCACCGAGTTTACTCAAACCACGCAAAGTCGTGGCGCTGCAGATAAGATTCTTACCGGCACCTTGCAAGCACGCAAACCCGGCCAATTTCGCTGGGAAGTGAAGCAGCCGTTTAGCCAACTCATCGTAGCCGATGGCACGTCAGTGTTTATTTATGATCCCGACTTAGCCCAGTTGATGATTCGACCCTTAGGCGAGGCTTGGGGTGAAACTCCTGCGTTATTGTTTACTGGCGATGCCGCTATGCTTGCCAAGCAGTTCAGCGTTCGCCAAAGCCAAAATGGCGCCATTACCACTTTTCATCTCAGCCCGCGTGCTAAGGACAGCTTATTTACTGAGCTGAACTTATCGTTCAAAGGCGATTTGCCGCAGTCGATGACTTTGCTTGATGCTGGCAATCAGCGCACTGAGGTGGCGTTTTTCAAGGCCAAGCGTAATGTCACCTTGAGCAATGAGCGTTTTACTTTCACGCCGCCTGCTGGCACTGACATTATTCGTGAATAAACGTGATCGATGAGCCCTCGTTTGCGCCATTAGCGGCTCGGCTTAGGCCGCAGTCGCTGGCCGACTACATTGGCCAGACCCATGTCTTAGCGCGTGGGCGGCCATTGCGCGAGGCTATCGAGCACGGTCAACTGCATTCGATGATTCTCTGGGGGCCGCCTGGTGTTGGTAAAACCACACTAGCGCGTCTGCTCTGTAGTGCCTGTGATGCCCGTTTAATTGCGATCTCAGCCGTGCTCTCAGGCGTAAAAGAGATACGAGCTGCCATTGAAGAGGCGCAGTTTTACAAGCAGCAAGGTCAGCGCACGGTGCTCTTTGTCGACGAAGTGCATCGCTTCAATAAGTCGCAACAAGACGCATTTTTGCCGCATGTGGAAGATGGCACGCTGATTTTCATTGGCGCCACTACCGAAAACCCTTCGTTTGAGCTCAATAAAGCGCTGCTGTCTCGAGCTCGTGTTTACGTACTGAAGAGCCTGACGCACGATGACCTGCTCCAGCTTATCGAGCAGGCGCTTACACATCGCGATGGCCTCGCCAATCGCACGTTAAAGCTGAGTTCTGAGCAAAAGCATGCCATTGCTCATGCTGCAGATGGTGACGCGCGCCGCACGCTAAACCTGCTCGATATCGCAGCTGATTTGGCCGACAGCAACGGCCTACTTGATGACAGCGGCCTCAATGACATCTTGCAAGGTAGCGCACGCCGCTTCGATAAACACGGTGATGATTTCTACGATCAAATCTCAGCGCTGCATAAGTCCGTGCGCGGCTCCGACCCGCAAGGTGCACTGTATTGGTTAGCGCGAATGATTGATGGCGGCTGCGACCCGCTCTATATCGCCCGCCGTGTGGTGCGCATGGCCAGCGAAGACATCGGTCTGGCAGACCCGCGCGCGCAAACGCTCGCGCTTGAGGCTTGGCAGGCGCTTGAGCGCCTAGGCCAGCCCGAAGGCGAGTTGGCATTGGCGCAAGCGGTAACTTATTTGGCCATCGCGGCGAAAAGTAATGCTGTTTATGGTGCCTGGAAAGCCGCTAAAGCCGCTGTCATTAGCCATGGCTCATTGCCGGTGCCGAAACATTTACGTAACGCGCCAACTGCTTTAATGAAGCAGCAAGGCCACGGTCTCGATTATCATTATGCCCATGACTTTCCAGAAGCCTTTGTGGCTGGCGAACGCTATTTGCCCGAAAATCTAGCGGGGCAGGTGTTCTACCACCCTGTGGCGCGTGGCTTAGAGCTAAAAGTTCAGGCTAAACTCGCACGCTTAAACGACTTAAATACCGCCAGTGGCTGGAAGCGCGGCGAAGACGACCCCATTGATTAATGTATTAACAGGATGCTGCCATGCTGGACCCGAAACTACTGCGTAATGATTTAGCCGCTGTTGCCGCAGCATTAGCCAAGCGCCATGTCGTGCTTGCGAGCGCTGAATTAGAGGCTATTGAGCAGCAGCGCCGGCAGTTACAGCTGGACGCTGAGCGTTTGCAAGCTGAGCGTAATGCTGGCTCTAAGCGCTTTGGTCAGGCTAAGCGCAATGGCGAAAGCACCGATGCACTGCAGCTTGAAATGGAAGCCATTAACACCGCCTTAGCTGAGGCTGAGCAGGCACTGTCGCAAGTCCAAGCAACTTGGCAGGCCTTAGCGCTGGGCTTACCAAATATGCCGCACGAGTCTGTGCCAGCAGGCAAAGGCGAAGATGACAATGTAGAAATTCGCCGCTGGGGCACACCGGGCACATTCGACTTTGAAGTGAAGGATCATGTCGCCTTAGGCTCAAGTCTCGGCATGGATTTCGAACGCGCGAGCAAACTCAGCGGCGCGCGTTTTACCGTGCTCACTGGCCCATTAGCTAGGCTGCACCGCGCGTTGACGCAATTTATGCTCGACACTCACACTGATCAGCACGGCTATAACGAAGTTTATGTACCGTATTTAGTTAATGCCGAAAGCCTGCAAGGAACCGGTCAGTTGCCTAAATTTGCCGATGACCTATTCAAGCTACAGGGCGAGCGCGAATTGTTTTTGATTCCGACCGCCGAAGTGCCGGTGACCAATTTACATCGCGATGAAATCATCCCAGTCGATGAGTTGCCTAAGCGCTATGTTGCGCATACACCTTGCTTCCGCAGTGAAGCTGGCGCTTACGGTCGTGATACGCGCGGCATGATTCGTCAGCATCAATTCGAAAAGGTTGAGCTGGTACAGTTTGTCCGCCCCGAAGATAGCGATGCCACCTTAGAAACGTTGGTTGGTCATGCTGAGGCTATTTTGCAAGCGCTGGAGCTGCCGTATCGCACCATGCTGCTGTGCGGCGGCGATATGGGTTTTTCCGCCTGTAAAACCTATGATTTAGAAGTGTGGTTGCCCGGTCAGCAGACTTATCGTGAAATCTCCTCGTGCTCGAACTTCGCCAGCTTCCAAGCTCGCCGTCTGCAAGCCCGCTACCGCCATCCTGAAACCGGTAAGCCGGACTTACTGCACACACTCAATGGCTCTGGCCTTGCCGTTGGCCGCACCTTGGTTGCAGTGCTAGAAAACTATCAAGAGGCCGATGGCAGCATTCGTATTCCTACCGTATTGCAGCCGTATATGGGTGGATTAACACGCTTGAGTGCTAATGCTTGATGGATACATTACCGCTGGGCTTTCGCCTAAAAGATAAACCTTGCTTATTGGTTGGTGGCGGCGAAATTGCCCAGCGCAAAGCCTCGCTTTTGCTACGCGCTGGCGCCCGCATTCATCTGGTTGCATTAGAGGTCATACCGGCTTTGCGAGAGGCCGTGGAGGCGCATGGCGGGCGAGTGAGTCTGCGAGGCTATGATAGCGGCGACATCGAGAGCAATATTTTAGTGGTTGCTGCCACAGACAAGCTCGATCTCAACGCCCAAGTCTCCGCTGATGCTCAATCCCGCGGCATTCCGGTCAATGTCGTCGATGCGCCAGCACTGTGCACGGTAATTTTCCCCGCCATTGTCGATAGATCGCCCTTACTCATCGGCATCTCAAGCAATGGCGTATCGCCAGTCCTCGCACGCATCTTGCGCGGCAAAATCGAATCGATGATTCCTGCTGCCTATGGCCGTTTGGCCGAGCTTCTAGGCGAGTTTCGCAATAAGGCAAAAGTGCGCTTTCCTGATGTTTCCGCGCGGCGCTTATTTTGGGAAACACAGCTCGATGGCAGCATGCCAGAGTTAGTGTTTTCAGGCCGCGTCGATGAAGCCCGAACAGTAATAGAGCAAGCAATTGCTAACCCAGATCAGCGCGGGGCAGGTGAGGTCTACTTGGTTGGTGCTGGCCCTGGTGACCCTGACCTACTTACTTTCAAGGCGCTAAGGCTGATGCAACAGGCCGACGTCGTGGTTTATGACCGATTGGTGTCGGCGCCCATCTTGGATTTATGTCGCCGCGATGCTGAACGCATATATGTCGGCAAGGCACGCGCCGACCATGCCTTACCGCAGGAAGGTATCAATGCCTTACTCGTGCGCTTGGCGCAAGAAGGTAAACGTGTCTGCCGCTTAAAGGGCGGCGACCCATTCATCTTTGGCCGTGGCGGCGAGGAAATCGAAGAGCTCAGCGAGGCTGGCGTTAGCTTTCAAGTTGTACCTGGTATTACCGCCGCTAGTGGCTGCTCAGCCTATGCTGGTATTCCATTGACCCATCGCGATTACGCTCAATCAGTGCGCTTTGTTACCGGTCATTTAAAAAATGGCACGCCAGATTTGCCATGGGCCGAACTGGTGCATCCAAACCAAACTCTTGTGCTATATATGGGGTTAACTAGCTTAGGACCTATCCGTGAGCAATTGTTAGCTCACGGTTTAGCAGCAACGACACCAGTAGCGATGATTTCTAAAGGTACGACACCTGATCAACGCGTTGTTATCGGCACGCTGAAAACTATTGAGGATAAGTTGGCGAATGAGCCGTTACCCGCCCCAACCTTAATTATTGTTGGTGAGGTCGTAAAACTACGCAGCCGTTTAAACTGGTTTGTACCACTGTCGTAACCACATGTACTTATGTATACTCTGTGCATACTACAAGGAGTATGGTACGACATGCCTTTTACTGAGCAGGGCGCAGCAGCCGTTGCGGAAATGGAACTTCCAACTAACATCAAGCCTAAGGCCCGTCGCATGCCGCGTGCCAAGCGCGAGCAGCAGCTACAAAATGTCGCCTTGCAGCTATTTATTGAGCATGGCTACCAAGGCACCTCGATGGAGGATATAGCCTCTGCAGCTGGGGTAACTCGCCCGATCGTCTATAATCATTTTGGCTCGAAAGATGGCATCTATCTATCATGCCTTCGCCGCGCCCGTGAATCACTTGATCAGCACCTTGTAGATGCGGCAAAAGACCTATCAACACTTGAAGGGCGCCTTCAGGCATCAGTTGAAGGGTACTTCACATTTGTAGAGGAAAATCGATCCTCTTGGCATTTGTTATTTGGTGGTGGCGCTGCTATTGCTGGCACCGCTTCTGATGAGGCGTCACGATTACGCTTTTTGACCGTTGAGAAAATCACACAATTACTTTTCGGTGTCGTTAAAGGCATTGATATTGAAAGCTGTGAAGCATTTGCCCACGGAGCTTCGGGAGCAGGTGAGCAAATTGCAAAATGGTGGCTACAGAACCCACATGTCCCCAAGCAGCAAGTCATTGAGCTAATGAATAAGTTCACTTGGAGTGGCCTAAAGGCTCTGCAACAACCTTAATCTTCGATTTGTAATTCACGTGCCTTTTGAAAAACATAGCGCAGTTTTTCATACTCAAAAGGTGTGTTCAGTGAACCATACTCATAGGCTGTATTTGCGCGCTCATCGGTGATTTGCAAGCCGTAGAGCGCCAGATAGTCTTGTTTGATGTCCGCACT
The DNA here is from genome assembly GCF_982810325.1 of Paraperlucidibaca sp. NCBI lineage: Bacteria > Pseudomonadati > Pseudomonadota > Gammaproteobacteria > Moraxellales > Moraxellaceae > Paraperlucidibaca > Paraperlucidibaca sp. Next base: position 119,162 of record NZ_CEYEMI010000002.1, on the reverse strand, counting down.
ATTGATGAAGTTTATCTGCGTGCTGGCACCGACATCAAAAAGACGCCCACTGGCATCACGCAAATTTGATGGGCCGAGCAAGGGCAGCATGACGTATGGGCCTGCTCCGACGCCGTAAAAGCCTAGCGTTTGCCCGAAATCCTCTTCTTGCCTCGCCAAGCCAATCGCTGTTGCGGGATCAAATATTCCTGCAATGCCTAGTGTTGTGTTCAGCAATAATCTGCCTGTTGTCGTTGCTGTTCGCTTCGGCTTTAGCTGCAAAATGCTGTTTAGCAGATTAGTGACATCGCCTAGATTATTGAAAACATTGTGAACGCCGCTGCGCACAAATGAGGGGAGGGCAAAGCGATAACCTCGCACTATAGGCAGCAAAACATACTCATCAGCGCGTTGGTTGAAGTGGTAGATACGGCGATTAACTGCTTCCCAAGGGTCTTTAACTGCTAGTGCAACCAAGCTAGAGCGCTCAAAGATTATTTGATGATCGCTAGGCACAAACTGTAAAGACTCTAGCGGGCTTTGCGGGTAGCTGCTAAGTGCTTCATCAGCCGAGGCGAGCTGGCTGCAAAGCAAGCTGGCTAAAAAGAGGCCGCGCGCAAGTGTTGTTGCGGTGTTTAGAATGAGCATATTAGTCATTGAAAATACTCATCATTTGCTCAACATAAGGGATGTATTTGATGTTGCCTAAGTGGCCGCCATGATCAAATACAGTGAGTCTGTCGCCAAACGTTGTGTGTAGGAAAGCGAAGTCTACGGGCTGTAAAATTAGGTCATCGGCGTTAGTGATTACTTGCACATTTTTGGCACTGCGGAGGTAGTCGGCAATAGAAGCTAGGCCGCTGATATTGTCTAAATGGCGAATATCAAGATCTGGCTGACTTTTTTGCACATAGGGCAGTAATTGCAGCTTCACATAGCAGGCAAAGTCGCAAAACAGCGAGCGCCTGAAGTAGGGCGTTAGGCTGCTAGATTCACTCAAATCGGCATCGATGGGCACGATTTGTCCGCGCTTATTGACGACATCGCTAGTAAAAACGATGTCGGCGGCGGCAAAACGAAACACACTGCCAATTAACATGGCCATTTCTTCGTTATTAAGTGCTTCTGATGAGCGTTGAAAGTCGTAAAGCATCGCCTCAGATAGCTCAACACTGCCTTGTTCGTAGAAAAACCGAGATAGTTTGCTGAAAATTAACTCAAAAAAGCCATCTTTTCCTTTCGCTTTAGGTACATCGGCTTGCACCAGCTTATCGAGCTGTTGCGTTGAGCGCAGCACGCTAACGGGTGGGTTTAGCAGCGCTATATGTTGAAAGTAAAACTCTGGTTTTTTCGCATCTGCGGCGGCAATAAACGCTGCATGAAGGGCGCCTAAACTGTAGCCGGCAAGGTCTATCCGGGTGTAGTCCAGTGTTGGGTTGTCTTTTAAAACAGCCGTCATCACGCGCATTAAGTCATCGGCGTCTTCGCTACTGATGCCTGGCGTGGCTGACTGTGATGCCGCTGCAATGAAGTCATAGCTTGTTGGCGAGGATAGCTGAACCACATGATAGCCACGGCTATAAAAGACTTTCTTTAAAAAATCGATGGTGTCGTTTTTATAGTTCGCACCGGTGCCTGCAATGATGAAAATCAGTGGCGCGGCCTTAGGCTGGCGAGCGATTCGATAATGCAGTTTTTTGACCGCCCAAAAACTATCCGGCAAAGCAAACTCGCGCTCAGGTCGGATGTTGAGCTTGTAGTCATCTTGATCGATGTATTTGTCTTCGGGCAGCTGGCTCGGCTGTAAGGATGCCGGCGTGCCAGCAATTGTCGACATAAATGGGTTAGTCAGCGGAAACTGACTTGGCGTGATCGTGAGTGCAGAAGCCAGTGCAGTTGTTGAGCCTAATAGCCCCAAACATAGACAGATTGTTCTTATATTTAACATAATATAAATTATACGCATCGTTATATTGGCTCTTTGAGGGCGGTTTTTGTTGCAGTATCAGGGCAATACTGCAAACGATACTCGCGCGGCGTCATGCCCGCCCAACGCATAAAAGTACGACTAAAATTACTCGCATCTTGAAAACCTACTGCCATCGCTATCGTATTAATAGGTTGTGAATTGAGGCGCAGCTTCACACAGGTCGCATCAAATCTAACAGCATCGATAAGTTGCTGATAACGCGTAGACTCTTGCTGCAGCCTACGCGCCAATGAACGTGACGACATATTAAAAGCCTTTGCAGTGTTGGCCAAACTTGGCGCGTGCAGCAAATGCTGTGCTAAATAGGTTTTTACACGTTGTGACCATTGTCCGCCATGCTGCAAAGCTTGTGCTTGGCGCTCACACTCTAGCACTGCGAGCTCATAGGTATGGGCATCGGCAGCTAAGCTTGGCAGCGTTATGACAGATGCAGGCAGCAATACCGTCAGTTTATCTGCCGAGAAGCTATTATCTGCAGCGATAGCTTTGAGCTGATCAGACCATATGGGGCGTGGAAACGGCCATTCGATTCGTAAAGCTGTCGCCATGCTCATGCCGGTGACGGCATCCACAAGGCGTAGCAAACCTGCAACTAATTGCAGGAGCAAATACTGGCGCAAAGGCTCAGGCATATAGTGTTCATGCACAATTAGCCCAGCAAACTGCCCCTGCGTAATTGTTTTCGTATGCACAATGGATTGCCGGAGCACGGCGTAGCGCTCAATTAACATCAGTGCATCGGCTAATGTCGCGCATGATGCGACTGCACTACCGAGCGCGCCATGTGCCGTCACTTGAGTGTTTAAGCCGACAGTCATTCCGAGAGCTGCGTTTTTGCTTAGCTCAACTGCCCTACTCACTAAAGCCTGCATTTGATTGATGCTGAGCCAGTCAGATTGATCATGCAGTGAAGCCCAGCTAAGGCCTGTGTTTCCAACGATTTCAGCAGTGCTAAGACCTTGTCGCTGAAGTTCGGCGCAAAGCAGTCGCGCATACACAGGATGCAAAGCCGGCATTTGTTGTTTTTCTATGCTCATGTCCGCATCTTGCCATGAACAGCGCTATTAAACAGATTAACTTGGCTATAAATGACGATTTATTAGCTATCTCTGCCGTAGTTACAGCTATGAATCAAAGGCACGGTGATTGCACGACGGCCTACCCAAGCATCGTGAGCGCTTAATTCGTCAATATCAGCTCGCTTAAGCTAAATTCTGCAGCGATTTACCTCGGTCCAGTTAATTTTCACTGCGGGTGATAGCTAAGTTCGCGTATAATCCGCGCCATGAATAAGCCCACCACGTCCTCCGATACCTCGTTGACCTGCCCTGGGCTATTGCTATTGCACGTCGATTCCGACTGCGTCGTGGTACAAAAACCTGCTGGCTTGCACTCGGTTCCTGGCCTAGGCCAAGATAAAACCGACAGCGTGCTTACCCGCCTACAAGCACAAGATCCCAATATTTTTGCCGTGCATAGACTCGACAGAGACACCTCTGGCGTGATGGTTTATGGCCGCCATAGCGCGGCTCGACGGGTCTTGGGCATTCAATTTCAAGAGCGCCGCATCCATAAGCGCTACGTTGCTTTAGTGGCCGGAGTTGTCGGCGAAGATGCTGGCACTATGTCTTGGCCCATGCGTTATGACCCTGATAACAAGCCGCGGCAAGTGGTTGATTATGAAGCAGGAAAGCCCGCGCAAACGCATTGGAAATGTCTGCAACGGCGAGATGACACTAGCCTGATTTCCCTAGAGCCGATAACCGGCCGCACCCACCAGTTACGCTTACATTTATGCACTCTTGGTCACGCCATTGTTGGCGACCAACTCTATGCCAGCAATCAATGGCAGGCACGTAGCCCACGGCTTTGCCTACACGCTTGTGAACTTGGCTTTGCCCATCCTAGTGATGGCCGCGCCATGTTTTTCGAAATTCCCGAGCAATTTCTTTCTATTTAACACTTGATGAGTAAGCCCTAAACACATGAAACAAAATGATTTAGTTGTAGGTCAGCGTTGGATTTCAGACACCGAGCCAGAGTTAGGCTTAGGCATTGTTGTCGACTTAGATGCCCGTGCCATGACGGTATTTTTTCCCTGCGCCGATGACACTCGTGTCTATGCCAAGCTCAGTGCCCCGCTCACCCGCATCCAATTCATGGTTGGCGATAAAATCAACGACAGCGATGAGCAGCCATGGTCAGTCGAGCACGTCGTCGCGCAAGATGGCTTGCTTAGCTACGACGTTATTAACGCTGACGGCGTGCAAAAGCGCCTGATGGAAGCTCGTCTATCGGCACAGCTGCATCTATCTCGGCCTCGTGAGCGTTTACTGGCAGCGCAAGTCGATTCGCGCGCATGGTTTGCTCTGCGCCAAGCCGCGCTTCGTGAGCGTTTGCAACAAGCCCGCAGCCCCGTTCGTGGATTGGCTGGCGCGCGTGTTGGCCTTATTCCGCATCAATTATCGGTGGCTAATAGTGTCGCTAACCGTCTAAGCCCGCGCGTGCTTTTAGCTGATGAAGTCGGCTTGGGTAAAACCATTGAAGCCGGCTTAATCATTCATGCCCAACGCGTGCAAGGCCGCGCTGAACGTGTGCTGATTTTGCTGCCAGACAGCCTTGTGCACCAATGGCTGGTGGAAATGCGTCGCCGTTTCAATCTCGCCTTTAGCTTATTTGACCTTGAGCGTTGCGCGGCCATGGCTGAGGTGGGCGACAATCCATTTGCCAGTGAGCAGCTGATTATTGCGCCGCTATCTCTGCTAACCGACCACCCTTTGCTGCAAGCCGAGGCATTAAATGCGCCTTGGGACATGCTCGTGGTCGATGAAGCGCACCATCTGGCCTGGTCGCCTGAGGCTAGCAGCGTCGAATACGACACCGTTGCGGCTTTAGCAGCTGTTGTGCCGAGCCTATTATTGTTGACGGCCACGCCCGAGCAGCTCGGCGTCGAAAGCCATTTTGCGCGTCTGCAGTTGCTCGATCCGGCACGTTATCCATCGCTAGATGAGTTTATGGATGCTCACGAGCAGTGGGATGAAACTCGCGCCTTGGCCGATGCCCTACTCGATAACCAGTTAAATGCTGAGCAATCGAAAGTATTATCTACGCAACTAGCTGATTTAACTTTAGATTTATCAACTGAAACTGGTCGCAAGCAAGCCTTAAATGCTTTGCTCGATCGCTATGGCTTAGGCCGTGTGTTATTTCGCAATACACGCGCCGCAGTTGGTGGCTTTCCTGCCCGCGCCAGCCATCCAGTGCTGCTAGATACACCCGAATGTTATGCGCCGTGGTTAGCGAAAGGCGCTATTTGGCCTGAGACGCGTGTCGATGAAGAAACCTTCCTTGAGCAAGACCCACGAGTGTCTTGGCTTACTGGCTGGCTAAAAAGCCATCGCCGCGATAAATGCCTATTGATTACTCGCACCGCCGCAATTGCTGAAGCTCTAGAGACGCATCTTCGTCTGCGTGAAGGCATTCGCACGGCCGTTTTCCACGAAGCCATGAACTTGCTCGAGCGCGACCGTGCCGCGGCCTATTTTGCCGAGCCTGAAATGGGCGCGCAGATCTTGCTGTGTTCGGAAATTGGTTCGGAAGGCCGTAACTTCCAGTTCGCGCATCATCTTGTGCTGTTTGATATGCCCGATAACCCAGATCAACTTGAACAGCGCATAGGCCGACTCGATCGTATTGGCCAGACCGAAACGATTAACTTGCATGTGCCGTTATTGGCAGGCTCAGCTCAGGCACGGCTATTCCGCTGGTATGGGGAGGCATTGAATGTGTTTGCGCAATGCTCACCCACGGCGCAAAACGTGCATGAATCCTTTATCGCCGATCTAAAGCCACTGCTACGCCCTAGCGGTTCGGAAGAGCAACTCGATCAGCTAATTATTGAGGCACGCGCTGAGCGTGAGCTGCTTGAAGCTGAGCTAGCCGGTGGTCGTGATCGCTTATTGGAGCTGCAATCATGTCGGCAAGACATTGCTCAACCGCTAGTCGAAGCACTTAAAACGCAAGACAATGACACTCGCTTAGATGAGCTCATGCTTGCCGCTTGGGAAGCGTTTGGCGTCCATGTCGATGACCAAGGCCAACCTCGCACCTGGATCTTACAGCCTGGCGAACACCAACTGATTGATGCCTTCCCTGGCTTAGATCCTGACGGCATGACAGTCTGCGCCGATCGTGATTTGGCCTTGGCGCATGAGGATTGGCACTTTTTGACCTGGGAACATCCCATGGTGCAAGGCGTTCTCGACTGGATGGCGACGCACACGCAGGGCATGGTACAAGTGGCTGTCTTGCGTAATAAATCGGTGAAGCCCGGCACCATGCTGCTAGAAGCTTGGTATCAGCCTAGCGTGCTCGCCCGCCGCGACTTAGCGCTAGATCGAGTATTGGGCCATGAACCACTGCGTATCTTGGCGGATATCAATGGCCGTAACCTAGCCGCCCAAGTCAGTGCCGCTAACTTAGGCAAACAGCTCGATGTGCCCGATGCCAAACTAGCTCGAAGTGTGATTAAAGCGCATCGCACTGAAGCAGAAAAGCTCGTCAGCAGCGCCGATGCCGCTGCCGAAGCCGTGCTAGATAGCCTACGTGAACAAGCGCTAGTGGCTTGGCATACGCTTGAGTACAGCGAACTTCAGCGCTTGCAGGCACTCGCGAAAATCAACCCGTCGGTGCGTGAGGCGGAAGTTACTCAGCAGCGCGATCGCGTGGCGGCCGGTGAGCAGGCACTGCGTGATGTCAGCATGCAACTAATGGCAGTGCGTCTGATTATTGCCGCATAACGCGGCCGCCTCTTGTTAAAACTTGCCTAGGCTGAAGTCGACCCCAGCACTCGTTACGTTTAACGTGTGCTGGGCGGCATCACCGCTCTCAGCAACCTCATGCCCCAGCGCCACCAATTCGTAATACACCGGCCGGCTAATCATCGCCGTCAAACGGTCGCGCACATGCACATATGGCACAGGGCCATCGTCGCCATGCACTACGGTAATTGGATGCTCAGCGCTGGCAATCACGACATCATTAGTACTCGTCGTAAACTGCAAGGATTGACCACCCTCCTCGTTTAAAACCTCTAACGCCACGACAAACAGCGGCGCATCCTCAACGCGGATACGCACCTTCTCAACGGGCGTTACCAGATAATAAGCATCGTCATCTTCGCGCCGCATGACTGTGCTAAATAGCCGCACCAAGGCCGGGCGCTGGATACGCGAACCTTGGTAAAACCAATCGCCATTGCGGCGAATTTCCATGTCGATATCGCCGCAAAATGGCGGATTCCACAGGTGAATTGGCGGCAGCTTGCTCTTGCCACCACCAGTGCCAATTTGATCAGCGATGGCTAGAGGATTGCTTAAAATTTGGCTGTCGCTCGGTGGCTTTTCGTTATTGTGCATAAATACCTCTATTTTCAGCCTAGATTACACAGAAATCAGACAAAACCTGCTTATTTGTGTGGCAATTACTTGGCCTGATTTGCCTCGGCTTTTATACTAGATGGGTTTTGTTAGGTGAGTTAAGTCTACAGCTCGCGATTTATTTTTCCCGTTATGGGTTCATTGCAAGGAGAACATCGTGGAAAGAGAAGCGATGGAATTTGATGTCGTCATCGTAGGTGGCGGCCCAGCTGGCTTGTCCGCCGCTATCCGTTTGCGCCAACTCAGTATTGAGAGCGGCCACGAAATTTCTGTCTGCGTCGTGGAAAAAGGTTCCGAGTTCGGTGCTCATATCCTGTCCGGCGCCGTCATTGAACCACGTGCCATGAATGAACTCTTTCCAAACTGGAAAGAAGAAGGCGCACCGCTGAAAACCGAAGTCACCCGAGATGAAGTGCACTTCTTAATCAGCCCAGAGAAAGCTATTTTAACGCCAGACTGGGCCATTCCTAAGCCCATGCATAACGAAGGCAACTACATCGTTAGCCTTGGCAATGTCGTGCGCTGGTTGGCCGAAAAAGCTGAAGAACTGGAAGTGAATTTATTCCCTGGCTTTGCTGCTGCCGAAGTGCTTTATGATGAAAAAGGCGCTGTCAAAGGTATCGCTACTGGCGATATGGGCGTTGGCAAAAATGGCGAGCACAAAGGCTCTTACACCCCAGGCTATGAGCTATTAGCTAAATACACACTGTTTGCCGAAGGCTGCCGTGGTCACTTGGGCAAAATGCTCATCAACCACTTCAAGCTCGACCAAGATGCCGACCCACAACACTACGGTTTAGGCATTAAAGAGCTGTGGGAAATTGATCCTGCCAAGCATGAAGCCGGCTTGGTCATGCACGGCGCTGGTTGGCCACTCAGCGAGTCTGGCTCAACGGGCGGCTGGTGGCTGTATCACGCCGAAGACAATCAAGTCTCGCTTGGCCTGATCACCGACCTGTCTTATAGCAACCCCTATGTCTCGCCATTTGATGAGATGCAGCGCCTGAAACACCACCCTGTGCTGAAAAAATACCTTGAAGGCGGCAAACGCATTTCTTACGGCGCGCGCGCTGTAGTTAAAGGCGGCTTGAACTCACTGCCTAAGCTGACTTTCCCAGGTGGTTTGCTCATTGGTGATGACGCTGGCTTCTTGAACTTCTCCAAGATCAAAGGCAGCCACACCGCAATGAAGTCGGGCATGCTTGCTGCTGAAGGCATCTTCGATGCACTGAAAGCCGGCCGTACTGGTGGCGATGAAGTCACCGAATATATCGACAAGTTCGAAGCCTCATGGCTCTACGAAGAGATGTACAAGTCACGCAACTTTGGCGCCGCCATGCATCGTATGGGCACGTTAATGGGTGCGGCGTACAACTTTGTCGAACAAAACCTGTTCGATGGCAAACTGCCATTCAACATCCATGACACCACACCAGATTACAAAACACTGGATTTGGCTTCTTTCCATCAACCGATTGCTTATCCGAAGCCCGATGGCAAAATCAGCTTCGATAAGCTCTCGTCGGTGTTTATCTCTAACACCAACCACGAAGAAGACCAGCCGGTGCATTTAACACTGGGCGATGCCAGCATCCCGCTGAAGCAAAACCTCAAGCTCTATGACGAACCTGCACAGCGCTACTGCCCTGCTGGCGTCTATGAGATTGTCGTTAAAGAGGGTGAAAAGCAGTTCCAGATCAATGCGCAAAACTGTGTGCATTGCAAAACCTGCGACATTAAAGATCCTGCACAAAACATCAACTGGGTCGTTCCAGAAGGTGGCGGTGGTCCAAACTACCCAAATATGTAAATTGTAGATGTAAAAAAGCGGCTTTTAAGCCGCTTTTTTATTGCCTGATTTTCGTGAAACTGAAGTCATCTTAATGACGCAGAAAACGCAGTCAAAGCCATTATTAACAGTAATTTACACGCTCAATCTAACGCGAACTTGGCTGGCGCCGTCAGCTCCTGGATTTATCACCACCTCTTTCACTGAAATGCCCTGTGCACGGCATTGCTGCAAAAACAAAGTGAGCTGAATAACGCTGGCATTATTCATGGCAATACGAACGCCCGAAGGGTCAGACTCCAAGCGAGCTAGGGTGATAGTTTGGCTTGCCGCCAAGGCTTGTACACGCTGCGCCAACTCATTGGCAGGAACACGCTCACTGGAACCGCCACGCAAGCGCGGACCTTCATTGCGAATAGCCGATGCTAGGGAGACGGCTTCTTGTCGCTCAAGCTGTGCTGAGTTTAACGCCTGTTTCGCCGGCATAATGCCGCCCCAGATCACGATCACTGGCAGTAAAATCGCGGCCAGCAGACTTAGGGCGCGGCGATCCTTCTCAGGCATGCCCTGCCAATAGTCTTGTGCTGGCGCTAAGGCATTATTGATGCGCTCTGAAATAACTGACATTAGCGCTTAGCTCCCATGCTAGCCACATGCAGCGTCGCTTGCGCAACGCCATTATCTAAACGTGCATTTTCGATCTTTACTGACACGCCTTGAGCTTCTAGGGCTTGCGACCAACCATTGATTTCATCAAGCACGCCACCGGCAACATCGATGCGAGCAGGCACATTGTCACGATAATCAAACTGCTTAATCTGCCAATCGGCTGATGGCGCTGTTTGAGCCATTAGTTGCAGTACCACCTCAGGTGCTAGCGTATTGCCAGCGGCTTGGCGTGCTGAAAATTGACGAGCCAAGTTTGTGATACGGCGCTCTTCTGGAAAGTATTGGCGATAGTTTTGCTCTGCTTCAGCGCGGGCTAGCGTCGCCTCGCTACTAAGCTTATAGGCCATAAAACGATCACCGGCGATCATTGCCAGCGAGGCCACAACCAACATAGCAATCGCCCATTTCCAGCGTGGCGACCAAGGGTATTTCGACTGCGGGGCTAAAGCGCCAGTGAGCCAGTTTTGTGGATGCGTAGCCCAGCGCGCTGTAGCTTGTTGCTTAATTAAATCTGCCCAATCCTGCCAAGGTGCAGGCGACGGACTGATACGCTCGGGCAATGGCGGCAAGCTCGTACCTTGCGGGTAACGCAGACGCACAGGCGCGGCGCTGCCACTTCGTTGGCTGAGTAATTGATCAAGCACCATGGCTGCATCGCTTTCGGCAACCAATGCTGCTTCACCGGGCTGAGCCTGCAAATAAACTTCCGCGCCCACTGGATACCAAAGCCAATGCTCGCTATCGCTTTGCAGCAGTGAGGCCTCTGGAATAGCGGCGACTGGGCGTATGCCAAGCGCGTCAAATGCCTGCAACCAATGCTGCATATAGCTCAAGCTAATGCCGCGAGCTAGCACAGTACCTTCGTCGAGATCAGTCAACGACCACTGCAGGCGCTCGAAATCCTCGCCAAGCTGCTCTTCGGCCAAGGCCACCAAACCAATGCCCGCCTCTTTGCGTTGGCGCGCACTAGCCTCAATGACCAGAGCGATATCAATGCCGACGGGGGTTACTAAAACCACGGGCACATCGGCGTTGGCTAAAAGCTCTTCGGCAATGGCATCAATACTTTGCCAAGTGCCCAAACGTTGCCACTGGCCTTCAGCATAAGATACTGCCGTGATGTCACCGCTATTTAGCGTAGGGAGTCGTAAAAACAGCCTTTCCATTAAGGAGCATCCTCTTCTTCTGTCAGCTCACCGCTGTTTTCTGGGGGTGGCTCAATATCTGGAATCCATGATGGGTTGCGTTCCACAGCAATAACATCAAGTAAGCGCGATGTGCGCCGTGCAATCAACGTCCATTGTAGCCGTTCTCGATCACCAAAGCGTACCCGCGTATAGAGCTCAAAATAGCGCGAGCGAACATCGAGCAATGAGGTTAGCGCCGCACGTACATCATTGCTGACGCCATTAAACACGGGATTGTCGAGAAACTCTGCTAAAGATTTCCAACCCTCAGTGGGCCGTTGCTGCAATAGCTCAACCGCGGATGCTGGTGCCAAGCCAGGCACTAGGGCCTCCAGAATACCCGGCGAAATAAAGTTCACATTCATTTTCGTCGCTGCAGTGGGCAGCACCGTGACATAGCTCGATAGCGTGCGCAGCGATTCACGATTATAGCCGCGCACTAAGCGTAGCTCATCAAAGGTGCTTAGTGCGCGATTGGCGGATCGATACGGCACATCTAAGCGCAGGTAGTAATCATCTTCTGCACCTGCTGCTGAGAATGGCTGGGAGTCAGTGTCTAGCCAATCCACAAGACTATCGGCCAACTCTGGCGGTAGAAGTAACTGGCTCAATAAGCGGCGAAAAAAGAATAGCGCTGACTGATTAACACTGCCGGCCGTGACTAGGCTATTGAGGTTGAAGCGGGCTTGCGCATCGCTTAGTGCTGGCAAAATAACACCGCCCGGTACCGGAAATGGTGGAAAGGGTTGCGCCCAATCTTCACCAGGATGATCAACTAACATGCCCTTGCGGCCATCTTCGCGTAAGGCCGCCATAGCAAAAAGCGCCGCGCCATGATTGTACTGAGCCACTTGATCGAGCTGTAGCTCGCCGGCTAATTCGCGTTGAACGCGGGCTTGGCGTTCAATAATTGTCGTAACCAGTACGGTGGCCAAGGCTGCAATGAGCAACATGGTCAATAAAGCTACGCCGCGCTGCTTTAGCACTGACTTAGCCGGTCGCATTATCGTTATCCGGTAATAAATAGATGCGACGGATATCGCCCCAAGGCGGCACATCGAGCTCGAGATTTAGTAATGCAGGAGCGCCTTTATCAAGCACAGCCCCACTGATGCCAGTAGCACCTGAGCTAGTTGGTGGCCATACCTCTTCAATGCGGCTGGTATTACTTGAGCGTACGCGCCAGCGCAGCTTCTCTAGCTGAGGTCCCAATGGCGACTCAATTGGCTTAAGCCCGGGCATACGATCCAAGGTTAGCCAGGTTAATCGCCATAGCTGCTTGCCGCGCATCTCGTAGCGCACGCGCAGCATGTCACTGCGCGGCTTATCGAGCGGATTGCTTAGGCCACGGCGGGTGAACTCTAGTGCGCCATCGGCAGACAGTACAAATGGCGGCAGCGAGTCGCCGAGCTCATCACGAATCGGCCGATCAACCCATTGCGCTAAATCATTGGCAATAACCGATTGCATGCGCTCAAGTGATAACAGCTCTTTTTGCTTGTCATTGAGGCGCTCAGCAGTGCGGCTGGTGCCACTTAAAAAACCAAAAGCGCCGACACTGATTAAGGCCATGATAGTAATGGCGACTAGTAGCTCGATTAGAGTAAAACCGCGCTCGGCTCGGATTCTAACCATTATTAAAGCGCCCGATAAAGCCAACAACATTGACTAGTGGTGAGCCACTTTCACCGCTAATTGGGTCGTAACTGCTGACTTTGACTTCCATGCTGCGCACATCAGGGCTTGGGGTTTTGCCTGCCCTCATGCTGATTAGCCAATCACGACCAGCCATCACGGTATTGGTCTCAGAATTGCCGAGATCGGGTAGTTGTCCAACACTTTGTAAATCTGTGAGCGTGTTGGTAGCGACCCAGTGCGCAATTAAACGATCTTCAAGGCTGCCGGCTTGGCGAGTTTGCTCTCGGGTTTGCGTTAGTAGCGTGAGTGCGACAATGCCAAAAATAGCCATTGCCACTAAGACTTCGATCAGGGTAAAGCCGCGCGTGCGCAGTGATTTAGTTGTAAGTTGAGGCGCCACTGCCCTCTCCGAAACCGGCTGGCTTATCTTCGACGTAGCGTGTGTCGCCTAGGTCGTTAATCAATAGCTTTAGTGGTTCAACGCGTGCGTCATCGCGAGAACGAATGCTCAATTCACCTGGCGTGGCCTCGCCGCTAGATAGCAGCAGCATATCGGGCTCCACTGCACCTTCTTTGGGCTCAGTGCTAGCAATGCTTTGCGCCACACCAGCATCGCGCCACGAATAGGCAATGCCGAGTGTTTCTTGCGGTTTTAAGGCTGGGTCATTGTCGATGGCATACCATTGCTGGCGCATTTTATCGAAGCGCAAGAAGCGATAACCCTCAGGCAAGAGTTGCAAGCCAACTTCCATTTGATCAGTTTCCGCGAGCAGGCGCGCGTAACCAATTTTAGCCTGCAAGCGCTCACGCTCTTGTTGCACGCGGCGGGATGGATCTGAGGGATTTAAGCTCACCACGGCGACACCCATCAGCACGGCCATCAAGACGATGACCAGCAGCACCTCAATTAAGGTGAAGCCTGATTGCTTTGGGCGCGCCAATAATCTCATTCGAAATAAATGTCCGCGGCGTAGCCTTCGCCACCTTCGGCGTTATCGGCGCCTAAAGAGAGCAAGTCGTATGGCTTACCATCACTGCCAGGTGAAACATACTGCAGGGCGTTATCCCATGAGTCGACAGGCGAACGGCGAAGGTAGCCGCCATCGGGAAATATGCGCGCTTCTGGTGAGCGCGTGACCAAGGCCTCTAAACCGGCTTCGGTGCTTGGGTAGCGATAGTTGTCGAGCTTATAAAGCTCTAGCGCGTTGGCCACAGCACTTAAACTGGCCTTAGTCGATGTCACGCGTGCTTGGTCATCTTTGCCAACAACATTGGGAACAATAATCAGTGCCAGAATGCCAATAATGGCAACCACCACCATGACTTCAATCAGGGTAAAGCCGGCTTGGGCGGAAAATCGACGAGCTCGCATATTCACTCCACTAGTTCACTAAATTATTCATCTGCACAATCGGCAGCATGATGGCTAAGACAATCACCAGCACAACGCCGGCCATCATCAACAACATCATGGGCTCAAATAAGCCCACAAGCGTACTAATGCTGCCGGTTAACGCACGTTCTTGCATTTGCCCGGTTCGCATCAACATTTCATCTAACTCGCCACTGGCCTCGCCGCTGGCAATCATATTGGTCATCATCGGCGGAAACAGTTTGGCCTGCTCAATGGCTGGTGCCAAGCGGCCACCTTCAGTGACGCGATCAGCTGCAGAGGACACCGCCTCGCGCATCGGCAAGTTATCAACGACTTCGGCCGCAATGCGCAAGGCATCGACCAATGGCACGCCGCTGCGGGTAAGGATGGCTAAGGTGCTGACAAATCGCGAGGCTTGCGAATCACGAATGAGTTTTCCCGCCACCGGTAGCCGCAACATGAAGGCATGCCAGCGATAACGCATGGCGGGCTTTTGCAGTA
>NZ_CEYEMI010000002.1:52010-104496 GCF_982810325.1 Paraperlucidibaca sp. | reverse complement strand
AGGCTTTGCGCCAAGGTATAGCCCTCAACGACTTTCGAGCGCACGGCGGTGAGTAGGCGTTTAACGGTGGCTTTTTCTGATTGCTGAGCAACTGAGCGCAAAGAATCATCGAGCGTTAAGCCTGCCTGCACGAGCGTGGCAATTTGCCGGGTGATTAAGGCTAGGTCTTGGGCGCTGAGTTTGGGCTTGAAGAATGAGAACGACATGCCCGCTTGTTGAGCTGCGGGCTTTTCACTGGCGTTATTAACTGAGATTGGCACCAATTGGCGCTCACGTAAAAGCGAGCGTGCATGACGCAAATTGTCGGCATCGATTACCCCTTTACGGCGCTTTCCCTGAGGATCAACACCAACGTAATCAAATGCCGCCATAGATTAATCTTCTCTAGTTACGCGCAGCACCTCATCCAATGATGTGATGCCAGCTAGCACTTTTACCATGCCATCTTGGCGAATGCTCGGGCCGTGAACGCGAGCCTCTGTTTCTAGTTCTTGCTCGAGGCCGCGCTCGTGAATCAACCGGCGAAGCGTATCATTGATGGACACAACTTCGTATATCCCAGTACGACCTTTATAGCCGCGTTGGTTACATTGTGCGCAACCAGCTGAGCGATAAATTGTTGGTGGGTTCGCTACTTTAACGCCCAGCAATGCGCACTCAGCTTTATCGGCAATATGCTCTTCGCGGCAAGCTAGGCATAGGACACGAACCAAACGCTGGGCTACAACACCAATCAATGATGACGACAGCAGAAATGGCTCAACACCCATGTCGACCAAGCGCGTGACAGCGCCGACAGCTGAGTTGGTGTGGAGCGTCGATAACACCAAGTGACCTGTCAGCGAGGCTTGCACAGCAATCTCAGCAGTTTCACGGTCACGAATCTCACCAACCATGACGACATCGGGGTCTTGGCGCAAAATCGCACGTAGACCGCGAGCGAAGGTCATTTCAACCTTAGTGTTGACCTGAGTTTGGCCAATGCCATCGAGCTGATATTCGATGGGGTCTTCGACCGTGAGAATATTGCGGCTGTGATCGTTAAGCTCAGTCAGCGAGGCGTATAGCGAGGTGGTTTTACCGGAGCCGGTTGGGCCGGTAACTAGCAAAATGCCGTGTGGCTTTGCGATCAATGCTTGTAGAGCAATATGATCTTTATCAGCTAAGCCCAGACTGGATAGATTTAAGCGCCCTGCCTGTTTGTCGAGCAAACGCAGCACAACGCGCTCGCCGGCGCTTGAAGGCATAGTCGAGACACGAACATCGACTTCACGGCCAGCTAAGCGCACAGAAATGCGGCCATCTTGAGGCACGCGCTTTTCAGCGATGTCTAAACGAGCCATAACTTTAATACGCGAAACCAATAGCGGTGCTAGCTCGCGGCGTGGCTGCAAGACTTCACGTAGCACGCCATCGATGCGCAAACGCACAGTCAGGCGGCGTTCAAAGGTTTCAATGTGAATATCCGAGGCGTTTTCGCGCACGGCTTCCTGCAAAATTGCGTTAATCAGGCGGATGATCGGCGCGTCATCCTCCTGTTCCATCAAATCTTCAGTCTCTGGCACTAAGTCGGCCAAGCTTTCTAGGTCGATGTGGTCGCTGATGCCCTCGGCGGCTTGCATTGAGTCGCCGGCATCGCCTTGATAGCTGCGCGATAAGGCCTCATTGAATTGATTTTCTGAGACCGGGCGGCAATACACAGGCCGGCCCAATAGGCGTCGTGCTTCTGCCAGAGAACTTAACTTCCAGTCTGGGCGAGCCAGTAAGCACCAGCTTTCCTCCGACTCAATATGCAGCACGAGGCCATTACGTTTAGCAAAGCTATACGGTAGGCGCGTCATGGCAGCTGCTTGGGGCCAGGCAGTGGATGTTTCTGGTTGAGCTAAAGCAGTCATCATGCGATGAACACCTGTTGGAACATTGGACTGCAGTCTACTGCAAGGAAACGTTGCTCAACAGTCAGACTGTGTTGGTGTTTTATTAAAATCGTGGTTGCTGCGTGCTTTTGCTCGTAAATCGCACGAACGGCGCAAGATAGAGTGCGTTGTAGTTGACGCTCCTAAGAGCCATCGCTATTATGCCGCCTCCCGAGAGGGCGCTTGGTATTAGGCTGGGTGGCAGAGTGGTCATGCAGCGGACTGCAACTCCGTGTACGCCGGTTCGATTCCGACCTCAGCCTCCAATATCCTCGCTATTCTCGACCGCCCCGATGGTGAAATCGGTAGACACAAGAGACTTAAAATCTCTCGACCGCAAGGTCGTGCCGGTTCG
Source organism: Paraperlucidibaca sp. (assembly GCF_982810325.1). Lineage (NCBI taxonomy): Bacteria > Pseudomonadati > Pseudomonadota > Gammaproteobacteria > Moraxellales > Moraxellaceae > Paraperlucidibaca > Paraperlucidibaca sp. Next base: position 102,225 of record NZ_CEYEMI010000002.1, on the reverse strand, counting down.
ATTCCGGCTCGGGGCACCATCTTTGTATCGTAACACCCGCTTCCAGCAAGCATCCCTGCTCTCTATTACAACTCGTTGAAATCAGCCGACGCCATCCTTGGCATCAACTTATTCGTCTTAAGCGATTGCGCCTGAACGTTTGGCTTGCGCGATCTCATCTGCACTAAAACCAGCTGTTTTCATTACAGCATCTGTGTGCTCGCCTAATGCGGTGCCGGTATAGGCGTAATGCGCCTTGGTTTCCGAGAACTTAATTGGCGATGCTAGCTGACGCTGGGTCTGGCCATTGCTCATTGGTACATCAACTAAAAGCTCACGAGCTTGAATGTGCGGATGCTCAGTAGACTCAGCAAAGCTCAATACTGGCTCTGTGCACGAATCTAGTGCGGCAAAAATCGTCGACCATTCGTCGTAAGTCTTCTTCTTCATTTCGATCTGAATATCGATTTTTAGCTGCTTGACCACTTCTGGTTGCAACATATTTAAGCCCAATGGTGCCAACTCTGGGCGACCGAGCGCTGCGCAAAATTGCATGAAGAATTGTGGCTCTAAACCACCGACAGAGAAGTAACGGCCATCTGCGGTTTCATAGCAGTCATAAAAGCTACCGCCGTTGAGCTGAGTATTCTCCAAGCCGGGCTGATCGCCACCGTTGAGCGCGCCTGGAGCGGTGAGCGCGTGCAAGCTGAAAGCGGCATCGGTCATGGAAATATCGACGTGTTGGCCAATACCGGTGGCTTGACGATGAATTACTGCGGCCAATAAGCCAATAACTGCATGGCATGAGCCACCAGCAATATCTGCTACTTGCACAGCCATTGGTGCAGGGCCTGAGGCTTTGCGGCCGTTATAACCAAGCACACCAGCAATGGCTAAATAGTTCATGTCATGGCCGGCACGATTTTTGTACGGGCCAGTTTGGCCATAGCCGGTGATCGAGACATAAATAATTTTTGGATTAATGGCTTTAAGTGCTTCGTAGCCAACGCCTAATCTATCCATAACGCCAGGGCGGAATTGCTCAACCACGATGTCGTACTCGGCGACCAAACGCTTAACGACCTCAAGGCCTGCAGGCGACTTCATATCGATGCCAATCGAGCGCTTCGAACGGTTCAAATAACCATGAGCGGCGGAATTACCATCGCTGGCCATGGGGGGCAGCATGCGCACCATGTCTGGGCGTGATGGCGACTCAACGCGCAGCACATCTGCGCCCATGTCGGCGAGCATTAAGGTGGCGAATGGGCCTGGCAGCAGCGCTGAGAAATCAAGCACTTTCAGGCCAGTAAGTGGACCGGACATAACTATACCTCTGTGAGTAACGACGAAAATGACTAAGCGGTCAGCATGCTATTACGACAAACAGCAGCTGCCAATGACCAGAACGCTCATCTGCTGACGAATTCAGCTAGTTGAAGTCATTGCGCCTTGGTCTGTGTGGGCGACATACTTTGGCTATAACTTTTCGAGCAAGAACCTATGCTGTCTTTTTTACCCGCCCCGCTGCTGGGCTTTATCGTTGCGTTTTTACTGGTGGTCTCAACACTCCTTGCTTCTACTATTATTTTGCTGATGAGCCCGCTAAAACTATTGTCACTTGTCTTTCCGGCCCTAAGCCCGCGTGTGCGCCGTGCTATTGCCGCCATTCAAGAGACATGGACTGGCACTAACTCGACTATTTTCAAGCTTCTGCCCGACTTAACATGGGATATTCGTGGCCTGTCCGAGCTTCGCCGTGACCGTTGGTATTTTGTCGTCTCTAACCATCAATGCTGGATGGATATTTTGACGGCCTTCCATGTCTTGAATCGCCGTATTCCGCCGCTGAAGATTTTCATCAAACAAGACTTGCTGTATGTGCCGGTGATTGGTCTGGCGGTATATACGCTCGATTACCCATTTATGAAGCGCTATAGCCGTGAATTGATTGCGAAAAAGCCGCATTTGCGTGGCAAAGATTTAGACACCACGCGCCGAGCTTGCGAGAAATACAAAGACTATCCGGTCAGTGTTATGAGCTATCTTGAGGGCACACGGGCAACGCCTGAGAAAATGGCCGCAAGCCAAACGCCTTTCCGGCATTTATTACCGCCAAAAAGTGCAGGCGCGGCCTTCGTGCTCAATGCCTTAGGCGAAAAAATGGATACCGTGTTGGACTTAACCATTGCCTATCCAAATGCAGTGCCTAGCTTCTGGGACTTCTGCTGTGGCCGAGTGCGTCGCATCGTGGTCGATGTCGCTTTACGTGAGATTCCAGCGCACTTTTGCCAGGGTAGTTTTGAAAGCGACCCCTCCTTCCGCGAAGAGTTTGCGCAGTGGACTCAGCAGATGTGGGTAGAAAAAGATGACTTACTTCTGACATTACAGCGTGTCAACGATTAGACTAGTGCAAATAAAGACTTATATCGGAGCCGTATATGGCCGTTTCACAACCCGCTAACTTCAACGAAACCTGGTCGGACAAGCGCATTGAAAGTTTTCTCGCTTTTCAGCCGCCCGCTGGTGAAAGCGCTGACTTTCACACGCTCTACAACGCCTATAAGCATATGCGTGATTCTGACTTCAGTATTTTTCTAGAGCACTTTAAAGCGGCAGGCCGCGATATTCATGCGCTTAATGGTTTGGGTTTATCATTGCTCGACATCGTTAAAACGCATGCACAATCACAGGCTTTTGCCGACCTGCTCAGCGCTTAAACGTGACGATGATCAATGGTATAAAACGTAGCGAATCTGCCCTGCTTCACGCAGGCTCGCCGCTATTTGGCCAGTTCAAAGACAGCCTTCGTCATGTGCAGGGCCAGTTAGACACAAGCTTAGATGCTTTTGGGCACAGTCGAAGCGCCTTTGCACGCCGCTTAGGCTATAAGCAATTTCAGTTTTTTGGCGGTATGAGCGAAGAGCTGGTATTCGGTTGTGCCTTGGTCAGCTTAGGCCATTCCTGCAGCGCCTTTATTTATGCCGTTGATATGCGCACGGGCGAACGCTTTGAGCATAGCAGTATGCGGCCCGGCAGCATGGGTATGAGCCTCAGTGATAACCCCCGCGAAGGTAGTAGCCATTGCCAAATGGGTCGCTTACAGGTCGAGCAGCGCTATTTCGATCAACCCCGACAAAAGCAGCTAAAAGTAAGCATTGGTGAAGAGTTTGTACTTGAGGCATTAAGCCATGAGACAGACTTCGAGCCCATGTCGCTGTGCACGCGCAGTGGTTATAACGGCTGGACATACGCCAATAAAACCGCTGGCGTAGCGTTGACTGGCAGCTTGCTCTGGCGCGGCAAAAAAATCGACTTAGAAACCATTAAGTGCATGGGCCATCACGACTTTTCCTGTGGCTTTATGCGACCTGAAACGTGGTGGAACTGGGCTTGCTTTTCAGGCCATGCTGAGCTTGAAGGTGGCGCTGAATCAGCGGCGATAGGCTTGAATATCTCCTGTGGTGTCAATGAAACTAGCTATAGCGAAAACTGCTTTTGGCTTAATGGCGAATGCATTAATACTGCTGCTGCAGTGTTTGATTTTGACCGCCAAGTGCCATTATCTGAATGGAAAATTCACACTCACGATGACAGCGTAAGCTTGCGTTTCACACCACTTGGCATCTACGAGGACAATACGCGACTTGGCCCTTTGGCGGCACGCTTTCGCCAAGTCTTTGGCCACTTTGATGGCTATCTTATCCACCAAGGTCAGCGCTACTTAATTAAGCGTTTAAGTGGATTTGTTGAAGATCAATTTGTGCGCTGGTAAATCGCGCCCACCTACTGAGCACAAACTCAATGTCAAAACATCATAAAAAACATGCGCATACTGTCGAAAAACCAAGTAAGCGCGCACTATTTCGCGATTACTTGGTACTGCTTTGTGACCTGCGGTTTTCGCGCTATTTAACGGTGCAAATGCTACCAATTTTATACGTCCTACTCGTCATAGGTGGTGCTGGCGTCATTGGCCAGTTTGTGTGGGACGCCTTTGCGCAAAGCCTTTTGCGTGGCATAACTTTTCTTGTTGCGGCTCCTGTCGCTGTTTTGATTTGGGCATCTGCTTGCCGAGCTATTACTGAGTTTTTACTCGCTGTTTTTCGCATGTCTGAAGATGTAAATAAGCTAGCGGGCATTCGCCCAACGGTCGATAAGCTTGACCAATTCATTAGTGGCCCAAGCTGGATGAGCCGAATCATGGGCTCAGTCCAGGCTGCATCACAACAACAAAAATCTCCGCGTGCTACGCCCGCTATTCATCCAGAGAAACCCCAGTGAAATTACTATCGACTAACACCTGCTTTATTCCGAAAGATTTAAGTTCAGTCACTCAGTACGACCCTAGCAGCGAGGCTGACCTTGCTGCCATAGGCATGAGCGCTAAGCAAAAAGACACGATTTGGCGCGCGGTCGAAGGTTTTTATCGCACCGGCATCTCGCCTGCCGTGACCATTTGCATGCGGCGCCAGGGCCAGATCGTGTTTAACCGCGCCTTAGGCCACGCACGGGGTAATGGCCCAGACGATAGCCGTGATACACCAAAAGTATTGGCGCAGCCGGACACGCCCATGTGCTTGTTTTCGGCCTCGAAAGTGGTTACCGCCATGCTTATTCATAAGCTCGCCGAGGATCATCTGATCGACTTGCTAGCACCGGTGGCGCATTACCTGCCTGCTTTCGGTGTCAATGGTAAGCAATACGTAACAGTCGCTCATATTTTGGCGCACCGAGCAGGCATTCCAACCATACAAGGCGATTTCGACACCGAAATCCTGTTCGACACACCGCAAGTTGTCGATATTTTATTTAACTCCAAACTCAATGCTCGTAGCGGTCATCGCGCCGCCTATCACGCCGTCACTGGTGGCTATATTTTGGGTGAGTTGATTCGAGCTGTTACTGGCAAAGACGCCCGAGAATATTTACGCGAAACAATCCAAGAGCCACTGGGCATGCGTCACTTAAATTATGGTCTAGCGCCTGAGCATCGTGGAACCGAGGCAATTGGCTACGCTACTGGCTTTAAGCCCGTATTAGCCATCGATTGGTTTTTGCAGCACGCACTAGGCGGCAATCTCGACACCGTGGTTAATGTCACTAATGACCCACGCTTTATGGACATCATCTGCCCGGCCGGTAATATTTTTGCTAACGCCGATGAGGCCTGTCGCTTCTTTGAGCTCATGCTTCGCGGCGGCACGCTCGATGGCAAACGCATATTTGATCCACTAACTATTCGTCGCGCTACCCTAGAAGCCGGCAAGCCACAGTTCGATGGCACCTTGTTAGCGCCGTTACGCTACAGCCACGGCATGATGCTCGGCGGCAACCCAGTCGGGCTTTATGGGCCAATGACTGGCCATGCCTTTGGCCATCTTGGTTTTTCCAATATTTTCTGTTGGGCCGACCCCGAGCGCGACATCTCCGTATCTCTGTTAACCTCAGGCAAGCCGATTGTTGGCCCACACTTACCTGCTCTAGCAAAGCTGCTCGCGAGTATTTCGTTTAATGTGCCTAAACTATGAGTTTGAGCCCGAAATACCCTGTCATAATTTTGAATTGTTAGCAGTGCAATATCTGACTATAATACAATCTCTGTGAACACTCATACACTGAAACTATTGAGGCAAGACCCTATGTCCGATGACATCGCGTCAACACAACAAGCCCCGGCAGAGAAACCGCCGATTAACTGGCTAGGTGCAAGCGTATTACTTTCTACGCCTATTTTAGCGCTGTTGTTGATTCCAACTTATGCATGGTTTAATGACTACTCAACTGCTGCCTGGGTGAGTTTTGTCGTGCTCAGTGCCTTAAACGGCATGTCGATCACTGGCGGCTATCACCGTCTGTGGGCTCACCGTGCCTATGAAGCGCATTGGTCATTACGCATTTTCTATATGCTCTTTGGCGCCATGGCGACCCAAAATAGCATTTTAGTATGGGCCTCAGGCCACCGCACGCATCACCGCCACGTTGACCATGTTGATCATGATCCCTACTCCTCAAAACGTGGATTTTGGTTCTCGCATATCGGCTGGATGTTGCGTAAATACGAGTCGGGCAAAGAAGACTTCCGCAACGCACCGGATTTACTCAACGATCCAATCGTCATGTTTCAGCACAAACACTACTTGGGTGTTGTGCTCGCGATGAACTTTGGCTTACCTCTAGCTATCGGCCTAATAGTCGGCGATGTCTGGGGCGTATTGCTGCTTGGTGGTCTTTTCCGCTTAGTTTGGAGTCACCACACCACTTTCTTTATCAACTCGCTCGCTCATATGTGGGGCAGCCGGCCATACACTGATGAAAACACCGCGCGCGATAATGGCTTTTTAGCGCTATTCACCTACGGTGAGGGCTATCACAACTATCACCATATCTTCCAATACGACTACCGTAACGGCATTCGTTGGTATCAGTTTGATCCAACCAAATGGATGATTTTGGCGCTATCGTGGGTTGGTATTACGCGTAATCTCAAACGTTGCCCTGAGTTTGCCATCGAGAAAGCTAAGCTCACCATGCAGTTCAAACGTGCTGAAACTAAGCTGTCTTTGATTGCTGCTGGTCATGCCCAGCTAGAAGCTTGGCGTGCCAAATTGGCACAAGAATCCGAGCACTTCAGCCAAGTTATGGCCGATTGGAGCCAGCTGAAAGAAGCTTGGTATGGCGAGAAAAAACGTCAGTTATTGCAGAAATGGGAAGAGGCTAATTTCCACAATCGCTTTCAAGAAATTGAATATCGCCTGAAAATGCAACGCAAACGCTTACGCATGCTCACCGCGCAGGTTACTGCCTAAAGCATGTTGGCTTTCGACAACTCCTACGTCACCTTGCCGACGTCGCTCTGGCGTCGGCAACGCCCCACCCCCATCCAAAACGCTAAACTACTGACGCTAAATACAGCGCTAGCCACTGAGCTTGAGCTGGATATTGCGTGGTGGCATTCGCCTGAGGCGCTAGCTGGCCTCGCCGGCGACGGTGTATGGTCTGGCGCAGATCCGGTTGCGATGAAATACGCTGGCCATCAATTCGGTGGCTGGAATCCTGACTTGGGCGATGGCCGCGGTGTGTTGCTTGGCGAAATCATCTCGCCGCAGGGGCAGCGCTTAGATTTGCACTTAAAGGGTAGCGGCCCAACGCCATTCTCTCGCCAAGGCGACGGCCGAGCCGTGCTGCGCTCGAGCATTCGCGAATACTTGGCTGGGGAAGCCTTGCATGCGCTTGGTGTGCCGTCCACGCGCGCCTTAGCCATCGTAAGCTCTACGCATCCCGTGCGCCGCGAGCGCATGGAATCCGCCGCCACGCTATTACGCGTAACGCCCTGCCATATTCGCTTTGGCCATTTCGAATGGTTGTTTCACAGCAACCAACACAATGACCTGCGCGATCTCGCCGACTATTGCATCGAGCGCTATTACCCAGAAGCTAAAGCTCAGTCCAAGCCTTATATGGGCTTGCTGGAAGGCATCATTAAGCGCACGGCTAAGCTGATGGCGGATTGGCAGTGCCAAGGCTTTGCTCACGGCGTGATGAACACCGATAACTTCTCCATTGCCGGCGAAACACTAGATTTCGGCCCTTATGGCTTTCTTGAGCAATACGACCCCTACTTAATTTGCAATCACTCCGACCATAACGGCCGCTACGCTTGGTATTTGCAGCCATCTGTTGGCCTGTGGAACCTAAACGCTCTCGCCCAAGCTTTTACGGCACTGCTTAGCATTCCCGAGATAGAGCTCGCGCTGGCGCAGTATGAGCCGCAGTTGGTTAAGCATTATGATCAATGCATGAATGCCAAGTTAGGCTTAGGCGCAGTACAAGATGGCGACCGTGACTTAGTTGCTGGATGGTTGGCGTTATTGCAGCGCGCGAAGCAGGATTATCCGCAGCGCTTTCGCTGGCTTAGTGAGCATGATATAGCGGACTTAAGCACTGATGATTGGGGCGTACAGGCCGCCGAGGTACAGCAATGGCTTCAGCGCTATCAGCAACGCGTCGAAAAGCAAAAGGCCGTAGACTATAGCGAGCCAGAGCGGCAAGCGGCCATGCAAGCGGTAAACCCTTGCTATGTGCTACGCAATTACTTGGCGCAGCAGGTCATTGAGGCCGCCGAGCAAGGTGATGCAAAACCGCTAGAGTTACTAACTCAGGCCTTACAGTCACCCTTCACTCGCCGATCTGAGCTAGAGCACTTCGATGCCGCTGCACCGGAGTGGGCATCGTGCTTATCGATCAGCTGCTCGTCTTAAACGGCCATCAGCATATCGCCAAAATAGCGACCAAAAGCTTTTAGCTCCGTAGGCTTCAACGCAGGTATTAAGCGGCGAATAGCTGCTTGAGAGCCTTTGCGAATAGCAGCTTCGCCAACGGCAAAAACATTGCGCGCGATAAAGCCAAGCTTTACTGCTTGCGCAGACTCTTGGTAAAACGCCTGAATGGCCAGCTCCGAAAAGCGCAACATCGCCTGAGTCATGGCGACTTGGTTTATGCCTTCAGCAGCGGCATCGGCCCAAGCCTGCTGCAGCAAATCATAATCTGCCTTAGCCAAACCAAAACTGATGAAGTCGCGCAACGTGCCCTTGACCATATGCTGTGTACGGCGAGCAGCAATATAAGTCGTTAAAGGCTGTAGCTCCGCGTTAGACATTTTAGCTAGCACTTGGCGCACCAAGGTGTGCGAGGCGCCTTTAATCACACTAGCGACTGTTTCGAGTACTTTCGGCGCACTACTTGATGGCGATGAGCCTTTCATCAGGTTCACTACCAATGCATCGACGATTTCATCGGCGTAGCGCTGCGCCAATGACACTACAGCGCCAGCTTGTGGCTGCGCAGGAATGCCATTGGCAAAAGCATTTAGCACCTCATTAAACTCTTCGGTAAGGCTTTTTGAGGCTTGAAAAGCAAACAAAAACGTCATGATTTAACCTTGCGTGAACATGCTGCCGTAGTGCGCAGCTACTGCTTGTAGCTCAGCATCATTCATCGACACGAAAAGCTTTGATGTTGCTGAGTTGCTGCCCTTAATAATTGTTGAACGGCCTATCGAGACCATTTTCTTTTTCACAAAGCCCACTTCTAATGAATTGGTGAAGTCATCGTAAAAAGCAGCTGTGGCGGCATCAACAAAATCGCTCATGGCAGCGGTTAAGTCTTCACGGGCACCGGTCATATTACCAGCAGCAATGCGCGCTAAAATCTCTTCAAAGCGCTTGCCTAAAGGCTGTGGCATAACAAAGCCAAACTTCGATGCACCATCGACCACTTGCCGGCGGCGACTTAAATAACCAGCTAACTTGTCTTGCTCAGCATCGCTAACTTTGCCCATAATTTGTTTAATGAGCACGTGCATGGTGCTTTTAAGCAAGTTGGCGAGAACAGCTAAAACGCCACCGCCCTCTCCACTGGCCTTCAAGATATCAATAACATCTAGGGCTAATGCTTTCACCACACCATCAGTGGTACCAATCGCTAATTTAATAGCAGTAGCTGACTCTGCATACTGGCCTTTGGCGTGGTTAGTTAGTAAGTCATCAATCGTCTTTTGTAGCGAGGCGTCTAGCGGAAATCCAAATACGTACTGGCTCATGGTTATTCTCAACAGCTTTTAGAGGAAGAAGTGGCATTCACAGTGTTTGTGCCTGAAGTGATTTATACCTTATTGGCGCGCCATGCGCAGCGATTCTGTCAGGCTTTCGAAGTTGGAGCGGAATGGATTGATGTCCAAGCCACCGCGTCGCGTGTAGCGCGCATAAACGGTCAGTTGCTCAAGCTTCGCATGGCTCATTAGATCCATAAAAATACGCTCTACGCATTGCTCATGAAAGTCTGAATGACGGCGATAGGACACTAAGTAGGCAAGTAAACTCTCGGGCACTAAAGCAGGCCCGCGCGCATGAATCATCACGCTGCCCCAGTCTGGCTGGTCGGTAACCGGACAATTGCTGCGCAGTAAATGGCTATGCCAAATAGCGTCTTCATATACGCCTTCACGCACGTGAATCAGGCTTGGGTCTGGCCTGTAGACATCGGTGCTGAGCGCCAGATCATCTAAGCAAGTGCCAGGTAAAGCGACCAAGCTAGCAGCCGCGCCTACATCTAATAAGCTTAAGGTGACTTTCGCTCCAGCAACTGGGCTTAAGTCGGCTTCAACGTGTGCGACGAATGCCTCTGGACTTGCGAAGCGCGTAAAATTCAAGCCATTGAAATACAGCTTCAGCGATTTTGACTCGATGATATTGGCTGATTCGGCCGGCACGCGTATTTCACCAATGGCGACGCGTGGCTTGCCCTGGCCATCAAGCCAAGACAACTCGTAATGTGTCCATAAATCCACGCCCTGAAAAGGCAGCGCTGAGTGAGCGCCTAGCCCAAGGCCATCGCGTGAAAACTGGCGTGGTATGGCCTGCAGGCGCTCGGCGCAAGGCATATCAGGATAATCTGTGGCTTGGCCAAGCTGAGTCAGTAAGTGTAAGTCCATGGTAATTAATCACGCATGCCTGTGCCGCGATTGAGCAAATGCAGCGCAAAAGCAAACATTGCAGCGGTGATCAATGTGATAAGCAGTAAAGAGCTGAAAATCGGCACGTCACTATGGCCAAGCACGCCGTAACGGAAAGCATTAACAACATAGACGATGGGGTTAAGCATGGATACGCTTTGCCAAAATGGCGAGAGCAAGTCCATCGAGTAAAAAACCCCGCCTAAATACGTCAGTGGCGTCAGTACAAAAGTAGGTACGATAGAGACATCATCGAAGCTTTTGGCATAGACCGCATTGATAAAACCACCGAGCGAAAACAGCACTGCTGTGATGAACACGCTGTAAATCATGACAAAGCCGTTATGCAGGCTTAAATCGGTAAAGAATAGTGATAATAGCGTGACGATGGCGCCAACCATGAGGCCGCGGGTGACACCGCCTAAGACAAAACCGACCAAAATAACTGCATGCGGTACTGGCGATACCAGCAGCTCTTCAATGCTGCGTTGGAATTTCGCGCCATAAAAGCTAGACACCACATTGGCATAGGAGTTAGTGATGATCGCCATCATGATCAGCCCAGGCACAATGAACTGCATATAGCTAAAGCCCTGCATGCTGCTGATATTACGGCCAACTAAGTTGCCGAAAATAACGAAATACAGCGTCATCGTAATAGCCGGTGGCAGCAGTGTTTGTACCCAAATTCGAGTAAAACGACGTATCTCTTTTAAAACGATGGTCTGAAGCGCAACCCAGTTTTCAGGTGAAAGTACAACGCTCATGCTGCACTCCCATGGTCTGGACCTAGGTTTTTCTCGACTAAACGCACAAATAGTTCCTCTAAGCGATTGCTTTTATTACGCATGCTGCTGACCTGTAAGCCTTGCGCACTGAGTGCAGCAAAGACCTGATTTAACGATTGGCCACGGCGAATATCGACCTCTATAGCCCGCTCTGAAGTCTTTCTCAATTGGTAGTCATCGAGCGTGGGCAACGCTAATACAGGCTCCACTGTGTCTAGGACAAATGTCTCTTGCTGCAACTTGGCTAGCAAAGAGCGCATGTCGGTATTTTCGACTACCGTGCCTTTGTCCAAAATCGCGATATTACGACACAGCGACTCTGCCTCTTCAAGATAGTGAGTGGTCAAAATAATCGTCGTGCCTTGCTCGTTTAGGCGAGTGAGATACTCCCACATAGATCGCCGCAATTCGATATCCACACCAGCGGTTGGTTCGTCTAAAATCAATAGCTTAGGCTCATGAACTAAAGCCCTTGCAACCATTAATCGGCGCTTCATACCACCCGATAATGTGCGCGCTTGCTGGTTTCGCTTCTCCCAAAGTCCAAGCTGCTCGAGATATTTCTCGGCTTGGTCATACGCTTTTGTACGCGGCAATCCGTAATAACCTGCCTGTGTCGCCAAAATATCGATGACTTGCTCGAACTGGCCAAAGTTAAACTCCTGTGGAACCACGCCCAGGTAGCGTTTGGCGGCATTTAGATCGGTATCAATGTTGTGTCCAAACACGGAGACCTGACCGCTTGTTTTCTTTACTAAAGAGCTAATAATGCCAATACAGGTCGATTTTCCGGCACCATTGGGGCCCAGCATGGCAAAGAAGTCTCCTGGAGCTACGCTCAAGTCAATTCCTTTCAGTGCGCAAGCACCTGATTTATAAGTCTTTACAACGGAGTTTAGTTGCAGCGCTGCGATCATATTACCCTCTCCTCCGATTCAATAAAAAAACTTCATATTTTTCTGTAACGCACCGAATGCTCGCGAGTCTAATTGGCAAGTTGTATAAAACAGCGCGGGAAAAATGATGAAACTCACACAATCAGTACGACACTTTTGCGGGCATTGCCCGCATGACTAATTCTAAAATCGCCGTCATTGGCTCCGGCATTGCCGGTCTAAGCTCAGCATGGCTGCTGTCCAAGCAGCACAGGGTCACCGTTTTTGAAGCGGCAGACTACGCTGGCGGTCATAGCAACACGATCGATGTCACGCTAAATGGTATTAGCTACCCCGTAGATACCGGATTCTTGGTTCATAACGATCGCACCTATCCTAACCTGATTGCCCTGTTTAAGCATATTGGACTAGACACTCCAGCTAGCGAAATGTCGTTTAGCGTGAAGTTACCGCACGTCAATTTAGAATGGGCTGGAGCCACCACAGCCAGTTTATTTGCGCAAAAGCGAAATCTATTCAGGCCCAGTTTTTGGCGCATGATTCGCGACATTCTAAATTTCAACAAGCGCGCTCACGACTTGCTCGCCAGTGTTGAGGACAGCAATATGACCTTAGGTCAGCTGCTCGATCGTGAAGGCTATAGCCGAGAATTCCGTGAATGGTATTTATTGCCCATGGGCGCGGCTATTTGGTCTAGCCCCATGGATGATATGGCTGACTTTCCGGCTAAAACCTTTATCCAGTTCTGCTTAAACCACGGACTGCTGCAAATTCATGATAGGCCGCAATGGAAAAGCATTCGCGGTGGCTCACGCGTTTATGTGCAACGCTTATGCCAAGACATCGAAGCGAATGGCGGCCGCGTACTACTCAGCACGCCGGCATTAAATGTGACGCGACATGCCGATGGTGTGCACATAGAAACTGCCGAAGGCGTTGAAGTCTTCGATCAAGTCATTATGGCCTGCCACACGGATCAATCATTAGCCTTATTGAGCGATGCCCATCCGCAAGAGCAAGTCGTGCTTGCCGCCGTGCGCTATCAGCCTAATACGGCTTATTTGCATACCGATGAAAGCCTGATGCCTGTGCGCAAAAATGCGTGGTCAGCTTGGAATTACTACGCCGGTGCTGTGCAAAACGGCCAATTTCCAGTGGCCGTCACGTACTGGCTCAATCGCTTACAGCCACTGCCTTTTGATCGTGCCGTGATGGTTACGCTGAACCCACCAGAGCCGCCACGTGCAAATGAAATCATTGCCGTTATCAATTATGCCCATCCGCTTTTAGACACCGCTGCATATCAAGCACAGCAAGCGCTGCCATCGGTACAAGGCTTAGATCGTGTCTATTTTGCCGGCGCATGGGCAGGTTTTGGCTTTCATGAAGATGGCCTGAAGTCTGGCTTAGTCGTAGCGAATTTGCTGGGTGTGTTTGCACCTTGGCAAAAAGCTGACGATTCAAAGCAGGAGCAATCCGCATGAATAAAAATTGGCTTTTTAAAGGCCGAGTCGGCCACGCCAGAATAGGTGAAAAGCGCAACGCATTCGTTTATGACAGCTTCTTCATCTGCTTTCCTCTATCTCAACGAGAGCAGTTGAAGTCGCGCTTCTTTGGCCTCAATCGCTGGAATCTATTTTCGTGGTTTGAGAAGGATCATGGCGATGGTGTTGATGCTGAGCATTGGATTCGCCAGCTCTTTAGTGATCATGGCGCCAATGCTGTTGATGGCGAAATACATTTGCAAACAATGCCGCGCATCTTCGGCTATGTTTTTAATCCAATTAGCTTTTGGTATGGCCACGATAAGCAAGGTCAGCTCCGCGCCGTACTCTGCGAAGTACGCAACACCTTTGGCGAACAGCATCGCTACCTACTGCAAGCTCCAGAGCAAGCCGTGATCACGAACGACACTGCTCTGCACAGCGAGAAAGTCTTTCATGTTTCACCGTTTTATCCGGTTAGTGGCGAGTATCGCTTCCGTTTTAGCGGCAGCAATGGCAATCGCCGCGTCGCCATTGACTACTGGCAATCTGGCGAGCTAGCGCTGAAAACCTATGTCAGCGGTGAAGCCTGTGAGCTCAATGATCGCCACTTAATGGCTACGTTAGCGCAATTAGGCTGGACCACCGTGATGGTGGTGTGGCGCATTCATTGGCAAGCGCTACGCCTATGGCTGAAAGGTGTGAGCTTTCACCGCAAACCTAATCCCCCTACGCTGGAAACTACACGATGAATATGTCCGTCTCAGCCTCTATAGATTTATCTCGTGCCCCTGCTATGGCGCGTTTACTTATTTCTTTGTTTGAGCGCCTGCAAGTCGGTGTGATGACGGTGCAATTTCCAGATGGCTCGCAGCGCCATTTTGGCGGCAAAGTCGAAGGCATCAATGCCACCTTGATCATCAATGACTGGACTGCCTGCAGCCAAATTTTGCGCGCAGGCGATATTGGTTTGGCAGAGGCGTATCGCGACAAAAAAATCGAGATGCCCGACATCACCGCCCTACTATTACTGGCGATGGCCAATGAAGATGCGCTGACTCAAGCCTTTTATGGCAGCTTTTTTGGCACTTTGTTTTATAAAATCAAACACTTCCTAGGCAATCGCAACACACGTAAAGGCAGCAAGAAAAATATCCATGCGCATTACGACCTTGGCAATGATTTCTACAAACTCTGGCTAGATCGTGGCATGACTTATTCTGCGGCCTTGTTTGATGGCACCGATATCAGCCTAGAAGATGCACAAACCGCAAAATATGAGCATTTGTTAGATCAGCTTAATGTGAAAGCCGGCGACCATATTTTGGAGATCGGCTGTGGCTGGGGCGGCTTCGCTGAGCATGCCGCACGCACACGTGGAGCACGTGTCACCGGCATTTCTTTGTCACAAGAACAGCTGAAATGGGCGCGTGAACGCGTCAAAGGCACTGATATTGAAGACCTATGCGAGTTTAGTTTCCAAGATTATCGCGATGTTAAGGGTCAATTTGACGCCATTGCTTCGGTTGAAATGATTGAAGCCGTTGGCCAAGCATTTTGGCCATCGTACTTCGGGCAAATTGAGCGACTGCTGAAGCCCGGCGGCAAGGCCGGCATCCAGGCTATCACCATTGCTAATGAACGTTTTGATGATTACGCCAGCGGTACCGACTTTATTCAGCAATACATCTTCCCCGGCGGCATGTTGCTGTCGCCACAAGCCATCGATGAGCAAGCGGCGAAAGCCTCATTGCTGGTTGAGTCGCGCCGCTTCTTTGGCCTCGACTATGCCGAAACACTACGGCGCTGGCGTGTTGAGTTCGAAGCCAATCTCGAGGAAATCGGCGCTCAAGGTTTTGATGAAGCGTTTCAGCGCATTTGGCGATTTTATTATGCCTATTGCGAAGCGGGCTTCGACTCAGGCCGCACCGATGTTTGCCAAGTTGTTATGAGCAAATCCTAAATAACTGCCCCCTTTGACTAGTTGGAGTTCGACATGATCGCAGAAGCCACTCGCGCTAAATCTGGCGCAGAAGAAGAGCCCGTGCTGTTACCAATTAATGCTGTCGAGCGCGAAACTGGCGTATCTAAAGAGTTGTTGCGGATGTGGGAACGCCGCTATGGCTTTCCTGCCCCGCAGCGTGATGCCCAAGGTGACCGCATTTATCCCATGGTGCAGATCACAAAATTACGTCTGCTACGGCGTTTAATCGATAATGGTTTTCGTCCCGGAAAAATCATGGCGCATGAAATCCCTGAGCTTGAGCGTTTAATGCGAGCCCAGAGTAAGGCTGGCCAAGAAGTCCCTAAAGATCTTGAGGTCGAGCTTTTGCAAGCTTTACGCTCACGCGACCATCAGCAGTTGCGCGACTACTTATCGCACCAGCTCATCAAAATGGGCCTGCAAAGCTTCATCCTCGACTTTTTGCAGCATGCCAATACCATCGTTGGCGATGCTTGGGTGCGTGGCCAGCTCGAAGTGCATGAGGAGCATCTATTTACAGAGCAAGTGCAGGGTTTGGTACGCCAAGCTATTGGTAACCTGCGTGAACCGACACAGGCTCCACGCATTTTATTGACGACGCCGCCAGAGGAAACGCATACCTTGGGCATTCTGATGGTCGAAGCCCTACTGCGCCTCGATAATGTCGATGCCGTTTGTTATGGCGCGCAAATGCCCGTGCGAGACATCGCGCAGGCCGTGACACGGCACAAAATGAATATCGTTGCGGTCTCTTTCAGCGCATCCTATCCGGCGAGTAATGCAGTTAATTTCCTTGAAGAGCTACGCTTTAAGCTGCCATTAGCAGTGGATATTTGGGGCGGCGGCGCAGCACTGCGCTCGACACGACGCAGTATTGAGGCCGTCAGTTTTCTACATGATTTATCGGCTATGCGCCAAGCCGTGTTGGGCTGGCGCCGCGTGCATGGAGTTGGCTAAACACAATGAGCGTTCCGCATCATCTTGTCTGCTTGCGTAATGATTTACGCGTAGCCGATCATCCAGCTCTTCACGCCGCCTGTGCCGATCCAACGGCACAGGTTACTGCGCTCTATGCCTATACGCCGGAGCAGTGGCAGCAGCACGATGTCGCCGCAGTTCGTATCGACTTTGAATGGCGTCAGCTACAAAGTCTGGTGACTGACTTAGCTGAGCTAAACATCGCCTTAGTAGTTTTAGCAGCGGACGACTACTCATCGCTCGTGCCCAAGCTGCTGGACTGGTGCCAAACCCAGAAGGTGAGCAGCGTATTTGCGCATGAGGCTTACGAAATTAATGAGCGCGCCCGCGATAACGCTATTAGAGATGGCTTGAGCGAGCTTGGCATTGAGGCGCAATGGTTTCATGACAGCTGCATTATTGCGCCAGGCCGTGTGTTTACTGGCGATGGCCGCGTTTACACGGTATTTACACCATTCAAGCGCAATTGGTTGATGCAATTAGCTGAGCATCCAGTGCGTTTGCTGCCAGTGCCAGAAAAGCGCACAGCCTGTGCCGTGGCTTTTAGCCAACTCTCTGTGCGTGCACCGGGCATTACCGTGCCTATTGCCGATGACTTAGTGCAAACGCTATGGCCGGTCGGCGAGGCTGAGGCGCATGCGCGTTTGGCGCAATTCATTGAAGAAGATGGCGGCCGCTATCACGAACGTCGCGACCTTCCTGCAATCAATGGCACCAGCACTTTATCGCCGTATTTAGCCGCTGGCGTTATTTCCGCAAGGCAATGCCTATATCGCGCCGAACAGCACAAACATCATCATGCTGGGCAGCAAGGTTTGGATACTTGGATTAGTGAACTGTGCTGGCGTGATTTTTATAAGCATATTTTGCTCGGCTTTCCTCACGTATGCCGCCACCAAGCCTTTAAGCGCGAAACGGATAAACTGCCGTGGTCGCATAACGAAGCGAATTTTCAGGCGTGGTGTGAAGGCCGCACAGGCTTTCCTATCGTCGATGCCGCCATGCGCCAACTCAACGAAACTGGCTGGATGCACAATCGCCTGCGCATGATCACAGCGATGTTTTTGACGAAGGATTTGTTTATCGACTGGCGCTTAGGCGAGCGCTACTTCATGCAGCACCTGATCGATGGTGATTTATCGGCTAATAATGGCGGTTGGCAATGGAGCGCCTCTACTGGCAATGATGCCGCGCCCTACTTCCGTATTTTTAACCCATTTCTGCAGAGCAAAAAATGCGACCCCGATGGTGAGTTTATTCGCCGTTTTGTGCCTGAACTGGCTCATCTCGACGCTAAACGCATACATGAGCCGCACGCTAAAGGTGTGGATGTGCGTTTGAAATATCCTAAGCCCATTGTCGATCATGCCCTTGCGCGACTCGATACCTTGGCCTATTTCAAAGCGTTAAACGCCGCTAGTGCTAACTAGCTGGCGTTAATCTGATCAAATAAGGCTTCGAACTCGCCCGTGAGCTTATGCTTAGGCGCGCAGCTGATCAGTGGCGAGCAGCGCTGATGGGATTCACGCATGATCACTGAGGCTGATAATGGCGGATCTAAAATCGGCAAGCCCTCTGCTTTTAATTCACTGACTAATTGTCTAGGCAAAGCGGCCCGTGGCTGAAATTGGTTAATGATGATGCCCTCAACCTTTAAGTCCGGGTTGTGGTCTTTGCAGGTTTCATCGACATTTTCCAGCAAGGTGTAGAGCGCGCGCCGCGAAAAGGCATCGCAGTCGAATGGGATCAAGCAGCGCTCAGCGGCTATCAAGGCCGATAAGGTGTAGAAGTTAAACGCTGGCGGTGTATCGATATAAATCGCGTCGTAATTATCAGAAAGCTCTTTCAATGCGGCGGCAAGCTTATAAATCTTGTGCTTACTTTCTAGCAAATGCTCAATTTCACGCAGTTCAGGATTCGATGGAATCAAAAACAGCTTGCTGTAATTAGTGGCGTGAACGAATTCGGACAGCGGTTTTTCTTTGGCGCGAAACGCTAAGGATTGCGCGAAAAATTGACCAATATTTGGCGAGAGCTCTGGCTTGTCGCGGCTAAACTCTGCGGCCTCACCAAGCAGGTATTGGCTCGCGTTGCATTGTGGATCTAAATCAATAATCAGCGTCTTTAAGCCTCGCTGAGCGCTGATTGCCGCGAGGTTTACGGTGATGCTCGATTTGCCAACACCACCTTTTTGATTAAATACGACGCGACGCATAGTCATTCCCGCTTAAGCTAAAAATCGGCTCGATGGTAGCAGCGCGGCCTCGCTGACGCGAGACAGAAAACACTCAGTTCGGCGGGAAAAACAGATAACAGGCATAGATAGCCGTGACCACGCCAGCAAGGTCGGCGAGCAGGCCACACGCTAAAGCCCCGCGATCACGCTTAATGCCGACGACGCCGTAATACACCGCCACCACATAGAAGGTGGTTTCGCTTGAGCCTTGCACCGTAGCCGCGACTAGTGCGGGAAAGCTATCAACCCCGTAGGTCTGCATGGTCTCGAGCATCATGGCGCGCGCACCACTGCCCGATAATGGCTTGATCAGTGCGGTTGTTAGTGCTGGGATAAAATCAGTCGCCATGCCAAGCTGAACAGCCAACCATGCAAAGCCAGCCAAGGCCGCCTCTAAGGCTCCGCTCGCCCTTAGGCCAGCAATGGCCACCAGCATTGCTAACAAGTATGGAATTAGGCCGATAGCAGTTTGAAAGCCCTCTTTCGCGCCATCGATAAACTGATCATAGACGGGTTGTTTACGCCAATAGCCCCAGCCTAAAAACATCACGATGAGTGCTATCAATAAGCCGTTACCTAAAGCACCTGAGTTTCGCCCCATATCGGCAGGAGCCCATTGCGACACCCAGGTAATTAGGCCAGCGAGTGCCAAGGCAAAGCCTGCGGCATAAGCTAATACCACGCGATTAAACAGGCCAATGCGCTGGCTTAAGCAATAGGCCGAGACACCAACCAGCGTCGACATACTGGTGGCCATTAAAATTGGTAAAAATACGCTGGCTGGATCGGCGGCGCCCTGCTGTGCACGAAATAGAAATACGGTGACTGGGATCAAGGTCACCGATGAGGCATTGATCACCAGAAACAAGGCCTGTGCCTTGGTTGCACGCTCGGGCTCAGGGTTTAGCGTTTGCAGCTCATGCATGGCTTTTAAGCCCAATGGCGTAGCGGCGTTATCAAGACCCAGCACATTGGCAGACAAGTTCATGGTCATCGCGCCTAAAGCTGGATGACCTTTTGGTACCTCCGGCATTAGGCGCGCAAACAATGGGCTTAAGCCACGACCAAGCACAGCAATTAGGCCAGCATGTTCAGCAACTTTAAACAGCCCAAGCCATAGCGTCATTAAGCCAATAAGGCCAATGCTGATATCGACACTGACTCGTGCGGCGTCGAACCACGCCATGACCACACGCGTACTGATTTCTAAGTCATTAGCGAAAATTGACTGATAAGCAACACAGAGCACTGTGATGAGAAAAAAACTGAGCCACAAACGATTGAGCAAACGAGCGCTCCTGCTTAACGCATGTCTACTTAAGACATGAAAAATATGTCATCGCAGCATAGCCTCCACAGCGTAAAAATTCAGTAAATCTTCGGCCACTTTGTCGATAGCCGCACAGCACGCGGCCTTGGTGACTTTTCCACAGAAACTGTGGATAAGTCTGTTGATATCCTCTCTATGCACGCAGAGGCTGCAGCAATTACCTAAACCTACACAGATTGATCATTTTTTGATCAAAGTATAATTTCACTTACTTATCAATGATTTATATTTGTCAACGTTGAAACATATAATATATAGGCCACTATCGCTGAAAATAAACAGGGCTTTTTGAGCAAGTGCATTTCATCGGTCGATAAAATGCACTTGCCCGTCTTTTGTCTGACAAAAAATATTAGCGAATAGATAAAATTGCTTTATTTCGCTCGTACAGCGATGGGCCGATACCTTTCACTTCCATGAGCTGTGCTGGATTTTTAAAACCACCATTCGCCTTACGCCAAGCAACAATAGCTTCCGCTTTTTTCGGGCCAACGCCGACTAATTTATCCGTTAGCTCTGCGGCATTCGCGCTATTTAAATTCAATGAGCCAGCTTTCGACTTTGTCGCTGCTGGCGCTGTCGCTGCAGCATTGGTTTTCGCCACAGCTGTGGCTTGTGCTGCGGCCACAAAAGGTGAAAAACTGCATGCCATGACGATGGCAGCCGCCGATAAAGCCTTTGTTAGTGTGGTGAGTGTCATGGGGCGTCCTCCTTGGACTGTTTGGGTACACTCCAAGGTATAGATGCGCTTGTGCTGAATTGCCAAAAAATAGATGAAAAATATGCCTAATTATTTTCACTAGACCAAAAAAAACCGCTGAAGCAAGGAGCCTCAACGGTTTAGAAACTTTTGTATGGTCGGGACGGCAGGATTTGAACCTGCGACCACTTCACCCCCAGCGAAGTGCGCTACCAGGCTGCGCTACGCCCCGACGAAGCACGCATCATACTGAAATTGTTTTCGATGTCTAGCCTGGCTTAAGCGTCTTGGCTCAACAATTGAGCAATTTGCTCTAAATCGTTCAGCATTTCATCAATCGCCTGTTGTAGGGACTGCGATCCGGCAGCGATGACTGGTGCTGCTAAAGCCTCACCTGCCACTTTTGCATGATTACTTGGAGCTACACCTTGCTTAAGCTCTTGCAGCTGAGCACGCGCACCTTGGATGGTGTAGCCCTGAAAATACAATAGCTCGCGAATACGGCGAATCAACTGCACATCTTCGCGCTGATAATAGCGGCGATTACCGCGTCGTTTCACTGGTTTAAGTGAAGGAAACTCTTGCTCCCAATAACGCAGGACGTGGCACTTCACATCACAGAGTTCGCTTACCTCACCAATGGTCAAGTAACGCTTATTAGGGATTTCCGGCAGCGCAGAATCAGTCGCTGTGATGGACATGCTCATCTACTCGCTGCTTGAGTTTCTGGCCCGGTCTAAAGGTCACCACACGACGAGCCGAAATAGGAATCTCCTCGCCAGTTTTTGGGTTACGACCAGGGCGTTGACGCTTATCGCGCAACTCAAAATTGCCAAACCCTGAGAGCTTCACAAACTGGCCATCGACCAGTGCTTGGCTGACCTCTTCAAAAAACTGTTCAACCAATTCTTTGGCTTCACGTTTATTCAGGCCGAGCTCGTCGAACAAGCGATCAACCATATCGGCTTTAGTTAAGGCACCCATCGACGTCTCTCCTGAACGATTTTATCGCTTAGCGTAAGCGCACGGCTAAATCAGCCAATGCCGTTAGCACATTATCCACACTACTCTGCACCTCGGCATCTAATAAGGTACGCTCAGCATGCTGCCAAATGACAGTAATCGCCAAGCTGTAATAGCCCTCAGGCAAACCAGCCCCGCGATACACATCAAACAAATCTACTCGCTGCAGATCGGCACCTGCGTGCTGCCTAATGCTGCTAATAACAGCGTCTGCATTCGCAGCCAATGGCACTAGCAAGGCCAGATCACGCTGCATCTGCGGAAAGCGCGATAGCGGCGTAAAGCCCGGCAGACTACCTAAAGCTAATAGTTGCTGTGACAACTCAAATGCAAACACAGGGCCATCAACATCGAAAGCCGCTAATGTGCTGGGATGGATTGCGCCAAGCACACCTAAACAGGTATCGCCTTCGTATATCTCAGCACATTGGCCGGGATGAAAACCGTCACGTTGCGCCGACACAAATCGCAGCGTAGCGACTCTAGCGACACTCAGCAAGTGCTCAATATTTCCTTTTAGATCATAGAAGTCGACATTAGTCTTCGTGTTACTCCAGAGCATCGGCAAAGCTGAACCCACCAGTACGCCAGCAAGCATCGGCTCTTGCACCAAGCCATCGGCCTTAGGCAGGAAACGCATGCCTGCTTCAAATAGGCGAATACGACTTTGCTGGCGGCTTTGGTTATGACGAACAGCCATCAGCAGGCCCGGGAGCAAGCTGGTGCGCATGCTCGCAAGCTCTTGCGACAACGGATTAGCTAAGGTCAGCGGCGTCAAATTTGGGGTAAAGGCTTGCTGCACTGAAGCTTCGGTAAAGCTAAAAGTAATGGCTTCTTGATAGCCCATATCGACCAAGGCACGTTTTAGACGACGCAGGCTTTGCGCTGACTCTGTGCGCGGCGCTAACTTGATAGCGGCGAGCGCAGGCGTAACGGGAATATTGTTGTAACCAGTCAGGCGGGCCAACTCTTCAATCAGATCAACTTCAATGCTGATATCGAAGCGATGGCTCGGTGGAGTAACCAACCAACCATCGTTAGATGCCTCAATCTGCATACCTAAGCGCTTGAGCAAGGCGATCACACGCGCATCATCAATACTAAAGCCGAGAACGCGAGTGATGCGTTGGCGTCGTAAATTTATGGCTAGCCGTTGTGGCAAATGCTTAGCGTTAGTCATTTCCAACACAGGGCCAGTTTCGCCGCCCAGTACTTCGATAATCAGCGCCGTAGCCAACTCAATGGCATGACGTGGCAATTCTGCATCGACACCACGCTCGAAGCGGTGCGAAGCGTCAGTGTGCAGGCCATAACGGCGCGCCTCACCGGCTAAGGCGAGCGGATCGAAGTGTGCTGCTTCTAAAAATACATCAACGGTTGTGTCAGACACTGCGCTGCCCTGCCCACCCATAACGCCAGCTAGCGCAATCGCGCCATGATCATCGGCAATAACTAAGCTGCTCTCGCGCAGGCTCAGCACTTGGCCATCGAGTAAAGTCAGCGCTTCAGCTGCGTTGGCACGGCGCACGCGCACGATGCCATTAAGCTTTTGCTCATCGAAGGCGTGCATGGGCTGGCCGAGCTCAAGCATGACCCATTGCGTGATATCGACCAATGGGCTGACGCTGCGCACACCATAGCGGCGCAGGCCATCAACTAACCATGCTGGGCTTGATGCTTGGCGCAAGCCGCGAATTACACGGCCAACATAGCGCGGGCAAGCACTCGTATCTTCAATAACAATGTCGCGTTGATGTTCAGTAGTTGCAGTCATCGCTGATGGCAATGACAACTGAATATCTAAATCAAAAACCGCTGCCGCCTCGCGCGCCAAGCCTCTTAAACTCAAGCAGTCACCGCGATTAGGCGTTAAACCTAAAGTGATGAGCTGATCATCTAGGGCTAAATACTCGCGAATATCGGCACCAATGGGCGCATCGAGAGGCAGCTCCCAGAGGCCATCTGATTGCTCAGCTAGACCAAGCTCTTGTTCGGCGCAGAGCATGCCGCTAGAGGCAACACCACGCAACTTAGCGGCCTTGATGCGAAAATCGCCAGGCAAAACCGCGCCAATCGTGGCCACCGGCACACGAATATCGGCACGCACATTGGCAGCACCGCAAACGATTTGCAGCAGCTCGGGCTGGGCAATATCGACCATGGCCACGCGCAGCTTGTCGGCATCGGGATGCGGCTCAGTGCTGACCACTCGGCCAACAACTACGCCAGTAAAAGCAGGAGCCATCGACTCAATAGCATCGACTTCAAGACCGGCCATGGTGAGCTGATGCGCAAGATCGGCGGTGTTGACCGCTGGGCTGGCTAAACGACGCAGGCGTTGTTCACTAAATTGCATAGTTAACTCGCAAAGCGTGCTTCAAACACGCCTTATAAATAATTGATATTTAAGAGAATTGACGCAAGAAACGAACGTCATTATCGAAAAATAGGCGCAGGTCATTGACGCCATAGCGGAGCATAGCAAAACGCTCAACGCCCATGCCAAAGGCAAAGCCTTGGAATTTTTCAGGGTCAATGCCGCAATTGCTTAGCACTTGTGGATGCACCATGCCGCAACCCAAGACTTCCAACCAACCGGTCTGTTTACAAACACGGCAGCCCTTACCAGCACACATTACGCAGGCAATATCGACTTCAGCCGAAGGCTCGGTAAAGGGGAAATACGAGGGGCGAAAACGTACTTTCAGCTCTTGCTCGAAAAACACCTGCAAGAACTCAGAAATAATGCCTTTGAGATTAGCAAAGCTGACATTCTCATCGATCAACAAGCCTTCGACCTGATGGAACATTGGCGAGTGCGTTAAGTCAGAATCGCAGCGATAAACTCGGCCAGGGCAAACAATACGAATTGGCGGTTGCTGTGACTCCATGACGCGCACTTGCACGGGTGAAGTGTGCGTGCGCAGCAGGCGATTGGCATCGAAATAGAAAGTGTCGTGCATGGCGCGCGCTGGGTGATGCGAAGGGATATTTAGCGCTTCGAAGTTATGGAAATCATCTTCTACTTCTGGGCCATCAGCAATTTGAAAGCCTGCTTGTGTGAAGAAGTCCTCAATGCGCTCCATTACGCGGGTCACGGGGTGCAAACCACCCGCTTGCTCACCACGGCCGGGCAAAGTGACATCGATTTGTTCGCGGCTCAGCTTATCGCTCAAAGCCTGAGCTTCTAGTGTGGCTTTACGCGAGCTGATGGCTTCAGTCACGGCTTCGCGCACGGCATTTAGCTCAGCGCCAAATGTCCGGCGAGCATCAGCATCCATTCCGCCTAAGCGGCGTGATTGCTCACTCAGCACACTTTTTTTACCTAGATACTCCACGCGTAACAGCTCAACGCTAGCTACATCATGGGCAGCGGCGACGGCAGCGCTAGCGGCGCTGACTAATGCCTGCAAATCACTCATAGGCTTTCATCTCATTTAAAAACCAGCCTTCAATAGCCAGCATTCAACCAATATTCAAGATGGGTGTCTGCGCAAGTTGCAGCAAGACAGGTCAATAAAAAAGGGGAAGAACCGCAGCGGCCCTTCCCCCTTTATACCGCGCTAGCACGCCAGCGCGGTTGGTTATCGGCACACTTAAAGCGTGCAAATAACCGATCGATCAGGCAGCGAGGCTGGCCTTGGCCTTTTCAGCAATCGCAGCGAAAGCGGCAGCATCATGCATAGCAATATCTGCCAATACACGACGGTCGATTTCGATGGACGCTTTTTTCAGACCGTTGATCAAACGGCTGTAGGACAGACCGTTCAAACGCGAAGCCGCGTTGATACGAGCAATCCAAAGGGCACGGAACTGGCGCTTTTTCTGGCGACGGTCACGGTAAGCATACTGGCCGGCTTTGATAACCGCCTGGAATGCTACGCGATAGACGCGCGAACGAGCACCATAGTAACCCTTGGCACGATCGAGAATTTTTTTGTGACGACGATGGGCGACAACGCCGCGTTTTACACGAGCCATATTTTATCCTCCGTCAGATCAGCAGTTAGGCAGCATGCGCAGCACGCTTGGCACGTCACAGGCAGCAACCTGTGTCATGGGGCGTAGCTGACGAATACGCTTCGCCGATTTCTTGGTGAGAATGTGGCGCTTGTAAGCTTGCTTGCGCTTGAAGCCATTCGCCGTTTGTACGAAGCGCTTTGCAGCGGCTCGTTTGGTCTTGATCTTTCCAGACATTATGTCTACCTCGTTAGTGACCCTTTCAGCCTTTATCGAACGGTCCGCAGACTGAGCCCGACTGACTTGGGGGTAAGTAATAAATTAGCGTCCTGCCAACTTACTTCTTTTTCTTAGGACCGATGAGCATGCCCATCAGACGTCCCTCTATTTTCGGGTGTTGTTCCACAACCCCGATCTCGGCCAGATCGACCTCGATTCTTTGCAGCTGTTTTAAGCCCAGCTCTTGGTGCGCCATTTCGCGTCCGCGAAAACGCAATGTAATCTTGCACTTATCGCCATCTTCTAAAAAGCGAACGATGTTGCGCAGCTTGACTTGATAGTCGGCCTCTTCAGTACCAGGACGCAATTTGATCTCTTTGATCTGCATCTGGTGCTGCTTCTTCTTAGCTTCTTTGGCCTGCTGCCTTTTTTCGAAAACGAACTTGCCATAGTCCATGATGCGACAGACGGGCGGCTCAGCATCGGCCACGATTTCAACAAGATCCAGTGCAACTGCTTCAGCAGCGGCAATAGCCTCACGAATACCTACAATCCCGACTTGCTCACCATCTTGGTTAATCAGACGCACTTCACGGTGCGTGATGTCCCCGTTAATGGTCGCGCGCTTGCTGTCACGACCCGACTTATTATCTGGCTTAATGTTCATTCTCCGTTAATTGACCCTTCTGGGTGATATCCGTTTGCAAACGCTCAATGAACGCGCTCAACGGCATAGTGCCAAGATCTTCACCTTGACGAGTACGCACAGCCACCAAGCCTTGCTCGGCTTCCCGATCGCCAATCACTAGCATATACGGAACGCGCTGAAGCGTACGCTCGCGGATTTTATAGCCAACCTTCTCATTTCTCAAGTCGCTAATGGCGCGAAACCCCTGAGATTTCAACGATTTTTCAATATCAGCGACATATGGAGCTTGTTTATCGGTGATATTCATCACGCAGACTTGTACTGGCGACAACCACGTTGGCAAGATGCCGGCGTAGTTTTCCAGCAACATGCCGATAAAGCGCTCGAACGAACCCAAGATAGCACGGTGCAACATGATCGGGCGTTGGCGTGTGCTGTCTTCAGCAATAAAGCTGGCATCGAGACGTTCAGGCAAGTTTGGATCGTATTGCAAGGTACCGCATTGCCAGGCACGGCCCAAGCAATCATGCAGCGTAAATTCGATTTTTGGACCATAAAATGCGCCCTCGCCTGGCAAGTACGACCAGCTTAAACCTGATTCATCGAGGGCATCGGCCAAGGCTTTTTCGGCGCTATCCCATTGCTCATCGCTGCCAATGCGTTTTGCAGGGCGCGTGGACAGCTTCAAGGTGACATCGTCAAAGCCAAAGTCAGCGTAGACCTTGAGCGTAAGGCGAATAAAGTCGGCGGCTTCTTGGCGCACTTGAGCCTCGGTACAGAAAATATGCGCGTCATCTTGTGTAAAGCCGCGCACACGCATGATGCCGTGCAGTGCGCCCGATGGCTCATTGCGATGGCAGGCACCGAACTCGGCCATACGTAGTGGTAAATCGCGATATGACTTCAGGCCTTGGTTAAACACTTGCACGTGGCATGGGCAGTTCATCGGCTTCACCGCGTAGTCACGACTTTCCGACTGCGTCGTAAACATGTTTTCGGCGTAGTTGCCCCAGTGTCCTGACTTTTCCCAGAGCACACGATCAACGACTTGCGGCGTACGCACTTCAACATAGCCGGCATCGCGCTGAATGCGGCGCATGTACTGCTCAACTTCCTGATAAATCGTCCATCCGTGCGGGTGCCAAAACACCATGCCTGGCGCTTCTTCCTGCAAGTGGAACAGATTTAGTGCGCGGCCGATTTTGCGATGGTCGCGCTTTTCTGCCTCTTCAATGCGTTGAATATAAGCGGCGAGCTGCTTTTTATCGGCCCATGCGGTGCCATAAACGCGTTGCAGCTGTTCGTTATTGGCATCACCACGCCAGTAAGCGCCGCTCAATTTGGTAAGTTTAAATACTTTCAAAAACCGTGTATTAGGCACGTGTGGGCCACGACACATATCGACGTATTCCTCGTGAAAATACAGACCCATGGCCTGCTCATCGGGCATATCGTCGATCAGGCGTAGCTTGTATTCCTCGCCACGCGCCTTAAACAGCTCAATGACTTCCGCACGCGGCGTCATTTTTTTGATCACGTCATAGTCGGTAGCGATCAGCACTTTCATGCGCGCTTCAATCGCCGCCATATCATCGGGCGTGAAGGGACGCTCATAGGCGATGTCGTAGTAAAAGCCCTCAGCGATAACCGGGCCGATAACCATCTTCGCCGTTGGAAATAGCTGCTTAACGGCATGACCAACCAAGTGTGCGCAGGAGTGGCGGATAATTTCGATGCCAGCATCATCTTTCGGCGTGATGATTTGCAGCTGTGTATCGTCGCTAATGAGGTCGCAGGCATCAATTAGACGCGCCTCGCCCTCGGCGTTGAGTAGGCGGCCGGCGATAGTGACTTTCGCCAAGCCCGGGCCAATGCTTGCGGCCACATCCATGACACTAACGGGCTGCTCAAACTCGCGCTGCGAGCCATCGGGCAAAGTAATAACCGGCATGAAAACTCCTGATTGCACGACGTAAAACGACGCGGTGCAGACTCACAAAGGCTGAAAATTAGCGCGCTAGTGTAGCGCTAAAAGCGCCAGCTATAAAACAAGGTAATTGCCGATTCGAGCGCACTTAAGGCCTCAAGCGAGAGCCGACGATTGATTTGATAGCGCACGGTCACCGACTGTGACGGCTGAAACACGCCGCGGCCAATGCTCAGCCACACTTTTTCACTTAAGCGCCCAGATACCGCTACCTCGGTGGAGTCTGAGTCGCCTTGCGTACCAATGGTCAAATCACTAAGGCCTAAGCGTTCGCCGAGCATGCCGATAGCACCTGTTTTCCCGGTTAAATTTAGCGCTGCACTAAGGGCCAAAGCTTGTTTGTCAGCGGCACTAGTTTCTTGTTTATTGCCCAATGAACGCCCTAACACCAAGTAGGACAAAATCTCGTCTTGCGACATCGGGCTATCACTGGTGAGTGTTATCGCTGGTTTCGGGGCTTGACCGATAACATTAACGCCAACTTTTATGCCGTCGATTTCGCGCGAGGCCGTAAGCCGGATATCTGGTGTTGTTAACGGGCCGGCAAAGAGTAAGCGGCCTTGCTCTATGGTTAATCGCTGGCCATAAGCGGCAAATTTAGCATCGGGCTTTAAGCTGATTTCACCATTTGCTGCCAGCGCGGTATTTGGCGTTTGCGTGAGTAGTAGCTGGCCACGCAGACCTGCGTCAAGACCATAACCGGTGAGCGTGATGCCTTCGCCCAACACAACGCGAACACGCAAATTAAGCGGCAGGCCATTGGGTGTGTCGCTTAGGGCAATTTCGCGACCACTGCGGTTGCGCACAATAACCACATCACTCGATGGCTTTGGCGCGCCTGCAGCTAGCGATTTTAATGTGATATCGGCTTTATTAACGACGACCTCACCATTGATCGTCAGTTGCTCATCTAGCCAGGCAATATCAAGCGCTGGCGACACTTTGCCTTGCACCCATGGGGCATAGGCAAAAGCCATGGCTCCGCCGCTAATTTGTGTTTTTACGCGAATATCGGGCTGCCAAGTGGCCTCGCCTGTGATGGCTAGTTGGCCATTGCTGCTGTCTTTTACGTTGGCCGTCCAGGTCGCACGCTGCCCCGCTAGGCGGCCATCAACGACGAGTTCAGGCCATTCAAGCCCATAACGCGGCCATGATAAATTGGCGCCAAGCGACCATTGCCCTGTGAGTACGGGCTTATCGAGCGTGCCAGAAGCGCGGATCTCGCCATCGCTGCGGCCAGCAAAAGCCAAGCCCTCGGGCAGAGCCATCGGCAGCTCGGCGAGGTTTATATCCTGCCATTTTATGTCAGCGTCTAGTGGCGGCTCAGCAAGCGTAGGGTTACGCCGGAAACTCGCCGTTAAGCCACCACCTTTAGGTGCTTGCACAGCAAGATTTGCCAGCCATTGCTTAGGGTCTAGGTCGGCTTTAACGCAAACAAACCATGCGCTAAAAGCTGGATCTATCTGCTTCCAGCAAGCCTGTTCTAGATGGCTGTGCTTAGCAGAAAGCGATAACGCCACGGGCTTATTGAGCTGCCAACGGCTTTGTTTTGGCGCCAGCTTGGCCTGCTTGAGCTGACCTTCCCAAACTAACGTTTTTAATGCCAAACCGCCCGCTGCCTGCAATGACAAAGTGCCTTGGTCAGCGAGTATATCGAGACTTAAATTATGCTTCTCAACACGGCCATCGAGCTTAATCTTGGCCTGATTGAGCAAAGGCTGTGCGACTTTGTCGGCGCTGTACTGAGCCAAATGCTTCAGCAAGATGTTAGCTTTGCCCTGACCGTCTGGCCAAGCACCCCGCCACTGCGCATCTGCGGTTAGTGCGCCGGCGATCTGAGTTTGAAAGCGCTGCAAGCGCGGCACATGGATGCTTGCCATTAGGCCGCTATCAGGCCAGCCTTTGGCGCTGATCAATGCATTTGCTAAGCGCATATTAACCAGTGTTTGCGCTGTTTTAGCCTGATCAAATTGAGCGACGATAGTCCACGGCTCTTTGCCCAGCTTGCCCCGCCAGTCGATGCTGGCCTTGAGGCTGCTTTCAGGGCTTTGCCAGCGCAATGGCCCCGCCAAATGCGCAGTTCTGGGGACATTTTTAGGCCATTCTAGGCTTGAGCTTTTTAGTAAGTTGGCGCGCAAGTCTAAGGCCAACTCGCCTTGCTCAGTGCTGCCGGCAAATGTCATCGCGCCTGGTGCTAAGTGCCAATCGTCTTGCCCAGGCGGCTGCCATTGTGGCCACGAAATACGGCCCCGAAATGGCAAGGTCGGCAATAAGGCATTGACGGTCGCATCAAGCGCAACGGGGTATTTTGCAGGACCACGCAGCTTCGCGCGCAAGGCCGACAAATCACCTGCTAAGCTGATGCGCTGGCTTGGCATCGTGTTAGAGGCAATCGTCACCGAGGCAGTAAGAGGCCATTGTTGCTCTAGCGCTAGCTCTGCCTGAAGCTGTAATTTCCATTCGCTATAGGCAAGAGACAGCTGATCAATAGTAATACTGCTGCCATGGCCTCTGGCAGATAGCTTAATGTCGTCGAGCGTCAACGGCTCAGCCTCAAAGGCTCTCCAATGCAGCTGCTTTATATGCGCATTAGACAGCCCCCAAAGCAGCGGCAAGGTGATGGTTGGCGGGATAAATACCTCTGGCTCACTGGCCTTTAAGGCTTGAGCTGAGACGCTATCGGCCTGCACATTGGCGATAACTAGTCGCCCAGCGAGTAGCTGCGAATAGCTCAGTGCAAGCGCTAGCTTTTCGACTTGCACGGCAGTTGAGGCGTTATGCCATGCGAGTCTGTCTACACTCAGGCCTGTCGCCAATGAGCCAGATAGGCCATCGAGCTCAAGATCAGGAACCATGGACTGAGTCTGTTGCCAGATCCAGCGCGGTGCTGACTCGCTAAAAAATACGATGCCCGCTGTGATGACCAGCAATAACACGACATAAAACAAAATCGTGCTGCTTAGCCGCCAAAGCCAAGCCAGTATAAACGCTAGCACTCTGCGTGCTTTGATGATTAGCGTGTTTGGCTTTAGCTCCTCGGTCAAAGCGCAGCCCCTAGCGTTAAGTGCAAACGCAGCGGCTTACCGGGCTCAGATATAGCCGAGGCAATATCGAAGCGCACAGGTCCAACAGGGGAAATCCAGCGTAAACCAACGCCGGCGCCTAACTTTAGCGGCTGCCAAGAGCCCGTATAGGCGTTGCCGGCATCGATAAATACGGCAGGTCGCCACGTTGGCAACCAACGCCAGGCGTATTCAAACGAGCCCGCCACCAAATTCTGACCGCCGACACTGTCACCAGCGGCATTCACCGGCGAAATACTGCGGTAATCATAGCCGCGCACGCTGCTGTCGCCGCCGGCATAAAAGCGAGTGCTAGGCGGCACATTGCTGAAATCTGGACTGATGATATGGCCTAACTCTAGGCGCGTAAGAAACATATGCTGTTTGGCTAGCGTGGTGAGGTGGCGCCAATTGGCGCGAAGCAACAGAAAGTCTGCATCGGAGAAAAAATCTCTGCTCGCGGTTTCAATTTGATATTGCTGATTAAAGCCACGAATGGGGTCAAGCCCGCCTCGACTTTCAAGTTTCGATAAGCTCACACTTGGCACTAAAAGCGCCTGCGCACCAGACTCGCCGCTCTCACGCTGAAAACGCTCCTCGCTCAGACGCAAGCCATACGTACGTTGCCAGCCCTTAGTAGGTGCTATAACGCGCTGTACACCTACTACTGTTTGCGTGGTTTGGGTGTCGTCAATGTCGTCGCGCAAGACGCCCGCTAAAAGCTGAATCGTGTCTTCAATTGGGTGCTTATATGGGATGCGATAGCGCACATCAGCCTGCTGGCGCACTACCGAAACTTCGCTGCTGGCCTCAATGCCATGGCCTTTTTCGTTAAAGCGCGGACGCTGCCAATTCACGCTGATACGCGGGCCAACATCGGTGGCATAACCTAAACCAACGGACATTTTATTGGGCTCACGAACATCGACCTGAACTATCACTGGGCGCAGGCCAGCGCTGTTCTCTTCCTGCAAGTCAACGCGGACATCTTGGAAGTAGCGTGCATCGAGTAAGTTTTTTTGCAATGCCACCAGCTGCTTAGCGCTAATGGGATCGCCCGCTTGAAATGGCGTTAATGCCTGCAACCACTTTGGCTCTATGGCATCTAAGGGTTTGCCATCTTGATCGATAAAGCTCAATTCACCGAAATGCGAACGCGGGCCGCGCTCAAACGCCAAGCTGATGTCTGCTTTACGGCTGAATAAATCCAGCGCAATGCGTTGCGTGACCCAATGACCTGAATAGTAGCCACGAGATAAAGCCAAGTTCTCAACGGATTGTTTATAGTCGCTATAGGCGGCTTGGTTCAGCACATCGCCTTTTTTCAAAGGAAACTTAGGTGGCCGAAAGCCACGATCTGGCTCGTTTTCACCCAGCCATTGCAGCTCAATATTATCAACAAGCACAGGCTCACCTGCTGCCACGATCACAGCCATGCCCTCGCCTGCAGGCATAACACTGACTTCTGCGTCGTAATAACCAACAGCTTTTAAGGTGTCATTAATGGCATCTTGCACAGCCACGGCGCGCGCTAGTTTTGCCGCTGCGGTTAAAGGCTCAGGCTTCTTTTTGGTGAGGTCGATGACATCAAGCAATTCACCTTTTTCATACCAAGGCCCAGCTGCGAGCTCAACCACCGCGCGCAAGCTATCTGGCGTCACTTGAAAGCGCCAGTCATCTGCCCATGCCGCGCTCGTTATTAGCAGCGCGGTCAACAGCAGGATGATTTTTTGCCAAATTCGGCGCATGCCCACAGCCTATGGAAAAATTAATGCGCCATGATAGCGATTATCGCCTCAGTCTGGGCATACTCGACGCTAAATTCCGCTACGAGTTTCACTTATGGTCTCGCTACGTCACGTACTCGCTCAGCGCCAATTTTGGCCATTGTTTGGTACTCAGTTTTTCGGCGCTTTTAACGACAACGCGTTTAAGCAGGCGCTGATTTTATTACTGACCTTCCAAACTGCCACCTATAGCGAACTGCCCGTTGGCCTACTCACCAACCTCTGTGCAGGCCTATTCATTCTGCCGTTCTTTCTATTTTCCGGCA
Organism: Paraperlucidibaca sp.; assembly: GCF_982810325.1. Taxonomy (NCBI): domain Bacteria; kingdom Pseudomonadati; phylum Pseudomonadota; class Gammaproteobacteria; order Moraxellales; family Moraxellaceae; genus Paraperlucidibaca; species Paraperlucidibaca sp. The sequence goes on along the minus strand of NZ_CEYEMI010000002.1, from coordinate 68,384 downwards.
TCGCTGGGCAATGGGCTGATCGCTTCGAGAAAGCCCAACTTACCCAGCAAGTTAAAGTGCTAGAAATTTGCCTGATGAGCTTGGCTTTTCTTGGATTTTATTTGCAGTCATTGCCGCTGCTACTCATCACACTATTTGGCATGGGCTCACAGTCAGCACTATTTGGCCCAATCAAATATGCATGGTTGCCCGAGCGCCTAGCCCCCAATGCTCTAATGCCAGCCAACGCCTTAGTTGAGACCGCCACATCTTTGGCGATCTTGCTTGGCAGCTTATTTGGCGGCGTATTAGTTACCGTGTTTGATGCCGATGTCGCTGTACTGGGTGGCAGCCTGATTTTCCTAGCGGTGGTTGGTTGGGCTTTTAGCCGTAATATGCCGATCGGTGTTGCCATCGAGCCAAAACAGCGCACTGACTATCATCTCGTACGTAACACCAAGGCCTGCTTAGGCGCGCTGCGGCGCAATGCCTTTCGCTGGCAACTAAGCTTAGGCATCTCTTGGTTTTGGTTATTTGGCGCACTATGGCTAACGCAGCTGCCCGAATTCACCGCACTTTATTTAGGTGGTGATGCTGGCGTGGCAACGGCTCTATTGGTGCTGTTTTCGGTTGGCATTGGCATTGGCTCATTGGCCTGTCACTCACTAGTGAAAGTGTTGCCACCAGGTCGAGTGGTGATGGTCGGCGGCCTAATGATGGCGGCGCTAAGCCTGCTCATCCCTAACCAGCACTACGTTGGTGAGCTCTTAAATCTGCGGCAATGGATGGAAACGTCTGGTGTCTGGCGTCATATATTTCAGCTCACAGCAGTCGGCTTCGGTGCGGGCCTTTATATCGTGCCTTTATATGTGCTAATTCAGACCGATGCGGCCAAGCATGAACGCGCGCAAGTGATCGCCGGCATCAACGTACTCAATGCGCTATTTATGGTCAGCAGCGCATTGATCGCGATGGTGGTGCTCGGCGTACTGGGCTTATCGCTGTATAGCCTGATGGCTGGCCTAGGTGTGTTGACCTTGCTAACTACTTGGCTGTGGCGCTTTAAACAAGCGCCACAGTAAAGCCCTTTCGAGTCTCTCAATAAGAATGACTCGAAAGGCTCAATAAGCGGGCTTATCGCCAGGATGACCCGCTGCTTCAATGGCCTCTTTCACCCGCGGTGACATATAGTTTTCATCGTGTTTGGCCAAGACTTCACTGGCGACAACCTCGCCATTGACCCACTCACCATTGGCGACAATGCCCTGCCCCTCGCGAAATAAATCGGGCAGGATGCCGGTAAATTGCACCGGGACAGTGGCTTTTAAATCACTGAGCATAAAGCGCACAGCAAGGCTATCTGGCGAGCGCTGCACCGAACCCTGCACAACCAAACCGCCAACCTGAATGTTTCGGCCTTCTGGCGCTTCATGGGCTGCAAGTTGGCTTGGTGTATAAAACAGATTAATGTTTTGCCGCAGTGCATAGCTAGCGAGCGCAACAACCGCACCTAAACCTAGCAGCAATAGCACGACCCAAATTAGGCGACGGCGACGTTGTGGATGCATGGTTTAGCGCTCCTGAGTGGTTGAAATAGTGGTTTTATTAGGTTTTCCCGCAGAGAAATGTTGTTGTGCAATCTGCCGGCGTCGGCGTTGCAATGCCAGCCAACGGCGCTGACTTAAGCGCGAGCCAATAATCAACGCCGCAAGGCTTAAAATCATAATGCCGTAGGAGGCCCAAACATAAGGCGCATGTCCGCCCATGGCGAAAAACTCAGACCAGCTTGCGAAATACATTAGCGGCCTCCTACTGAGTTCGAGGGTGTGACTAATTCGGCTATAGCTGCCTCACCATGAATCTCTGCCTGCACCCAGCGACTACGCACTTCTCGGCGCAAAATCTCATGACGGCTGCGCATTAAAATCACGCTAGCAAACAAGCAATACAGCCCTAAAAACATCACTAACAATGGTAGGTACATATCTGGCGGCATGGTTGGCCGTTCGGTAATGCGAAAGGTTGAGCCTTGATGCAGCGTATTCCACCACTCCACCGAGTATTTGATGATGGGCAAGTTGATGACGCCGACCAAAGCAAGCAGGGCCGAAGCTTTGCTGCCCTGGCTTTGGCTATCAAAAGCTTGCTGCAAGGCCATGACGCCGCAATACAAAAACAGCAAAATCAGCATCGAAGTCAGGCGTGCATCCCACACCCAATAAGTGCCCCACGTTGGCTTGCCCCAGAGCGAGCCGGTAATTAGCGCCAGCAAGCAAAATAGCGCACCCACTGGAGCTGCCGCACGCGCCACGGCATCGGCTGTTTTCACTCGCCACACCAGTGAAATCACCGCGCAGATGGCCAGGAGTAGATAGCCGCCCATGGCCAAGCTTGCCGCCGGCACATGAATGAAAATAATGCGATAGCTATTACCTTGCTGGTAATCCTCGGGGGCAATCGCTAGACCCCAGATCAGACCAACACTGAGCAATATCGCAGCAGGCCAAGCAAACCATGGCAGCCAAAGCCCACTTAAGCGGTAAAAATGCCGCGGGCTTACTGTGCTTTCAATGCTTGCCCACGCTCGTTTAAATACATTCATCTCGGTCGTTGTACTCGCGTTAATCAATACTTTGGGTCAGGCCAATGGCAGCAGCGCTAGCGATTGGCGCGATCATCAGTGCCAGTAATAAAAATGCCGCTAATAAGGCCATAAAACCAGACACAGGCTGCCCAGCGACACTGGCTTGCACGGCAGCTGTGGCAAAAATCAATACTGGAATGTGCAGTGGCAAGGTAATTAATGGCACCAATAATCCGCCACGCCGCAAGCTAACCGTCAATGCTGCACCGATGGCGCTAATCAAGCTCAGTGTTAACGTGCCCATGAGCAAGCTCAAACACAGCACGCCAATGGCATGTGCCGGTAAGTTTAGTAACAGCGCCGCTAATGGTGCCAGCAACGTTAAACACAGGCCAGTAAGCAGCCAGTGCGCGATGATTTTTGCCAGCACCAGCCACGCCAATGGCGCCGAATGTAGCGATAATTGCTCTAGCGTGCCATCGTCAAAGTCGCTACGAAACAGCCCATCCATGGCCAATAGCACGGCCAGCAAGGCCGCAATCCAGATGATGCCACCGGCGAGCTCACGCAATTTATCGGGCGCTGGGCTTACCGCGAGCGGGATTAGCGCAATCACCATCAGGAAAAAAACCAGCGGGTTTAGCCAGCCGCCGCCTTGGCGCAGACCGATGCGGAGATCGCGAACAAGCACCGCGGTAAAGGCCGACATCAGTGCCAGTCCTCAACAATCGCTTGAAGATCAAGGAATTGCAGCGGACAGTTTAGCGCTAACGGATGGTGCGTAGTGAGTAGTACCACGCCACCTTGCTCGCTGTGTGCTGCCAACCAGCCCTCTAGCTCGCGCACGCCAGCTTGGTCGATCGCGGTAAATGGCTCATCGAGCAGCCATAACGGCACAGGCTCAGTAAACAGTCGAGCTAGTGCAACGCGGCGCAATTGGCCGGCAGAGAGTTGGTGGCATGGCATATCGTCATAGCCGCCGAGGTGAACGGTATTGAGTGCTTGCGAAATAGTATGCGTCAACAAATTGATGCCGCGACACGCCGCGAGGGCTTTTAGGTTTTCAGCCACAGTTAAGGCCGATTTCACGCCAGGCAAATGACCAAGATAAAGCATCTGTTGCGTGAAGGCATCGCGGTCATGATGACTGTCTGTAGATGCCCAGCTGACCTGCCCTACTCGCCGCCCTGATAAGCCGGCGATGTGTTTGAGCAACGTGGTCTTGCCAGCGCCATTGGGGCCGCGAATTTGCATGACCGTGCCGGTCGGCAACGACAGATCGACATCGCGATATAAGCAACGGTCATCTCGCCACGCACTCAAGCCTTGCACTCGTAACACGGCCACCCCCGAAAAATCTGCGCGTAGTGTAGCCTAAGCGCTCGGCTTATGCGTCTATCTAGCATCACCGACGGATTTGTCGGCATAGGCTTTGCAGCCTTCGCCCGTGCAGGCCATACTTGCGCGCCTTAACTGCCCTGAAATGTGCTTAATCTCATAGGTTTTGCCATGCCGAGTTTGAATACGCCATGAATTGCTCTCAGTCGCTAGCTTGCCCTGCGCCGCGTGATCTACGCATGAAACGCGGTCTTTTCACCTTTGCGCTTTTTTGCTTGCTGTTTATTAGCACCAGCGTAAGTCATGCCTCTGGCCTTTTTGGCAACACACCGCGCCAAGGCGAGTTTTTACCCGTTGATCAAGCGTTTATTCCTAGTGTTTTAGCAGAAGATGGCGACCTAGTTCTGCATTTTGCCATCACGCCAGGGCACTATCTTTACGATAATCAATTTCAGCTGAAATGGGCCGATGGCAGCATTGCACCCATGTTGCCGGCGCATACCATCTCCAGCCTTGGCGAAAGCCATGACGACCCGACATTTGGCCGCGTCACGGTCTATCGCGAAGATATTAATCTGACGATTCCGGCGCCGGCGCATGAGGCGACCGGTGTTGTCGAGCTTTTGGTGCGTTACCAAGGTTGCGCCGATGCGGGTTTGTGCTATCCGCCAGAAGTTTGGCGCGTGCCTGTGGACTTGGCGCGTTGGCAGCCCGATTTAAGCGGCTCAGCTACGATGGCGAGTGCGCCTGCTGTGATTCAACAAGAGCAAGCCTCTTTTGAAAATCTCCAACCTCAAGTTGCAAACCCCTCAACTGCACCAGATGCCACCAACGCCAACGCCCTAGCACAATGGCTAGCAACAGCATCATTTCCAGTTGTGCTCGGCATGTTCCTTTTACTCGGTCTAGGCCTAGCATTCACGCCCTGCGTGTTGCCGATGCTGCCGATCTTGTCGGCCATTATTGCGGGGCAAAAAACACCAACCACCCGCCAAGGCTTTCTACTAGCACTAAGCTATGTACTCGGCATGAGCGTCATGTACACCATCGCCGGCCTGCTCATTGCCAGCCTCGGTGCGGCAGCAAACATCTCGGCCTTATTGCAAAAGCCGGCTGTGCTCATCAGCTTCGCGCTGATTTTTATTGCACTCGCCATCATGCTTTGGCAAGGCCGCGCCATCGCCCTGCCGCAAGCCTGGCAAGACAAACTCAACCAAGCGCAGCAGCAACAACGCGGTGGCGTCTACGGTTCAGTATTTGTCATGGGTGCAATCAGCAGCGTCATCGTCTCGCCTTGCGTATCAGCACCATTGGCTGGCGTCATGCTCTTCCTAAGCACGAGCCAAGACGCCGTCCTCGGTGGCAGCGCCTTATTTGCCCTAAGTATGGGCATGGGCCTGCCATTACTCGTGCTGGGTGCCGGCGGCGCGCGCTTGATTCCCAAAGCTGGCGGTTGGATGGATAACGTCAAACGCCTATTCGCCTGGGGCTTGCTCGCCGTTGCCGCATTGATGTTATTACGCTTAGTCAGCCCTGCTCAGGCACAAATTGGCTGGGGCGTATTTTTCGGCCTAAGCGCGCTTGGCCTCGTCAGCATCGGCTCGCAACGTCGCCTCCTCGCCTTACTGCTCGCCACCATTATGATGATCTATGCCGGCAGCCTCGTTTGGTCTGGTGCGCAAGGTGGCCATCAATTGCTAAAACCATGGCAGCTGCCCGCTAAAGCTGTGCAAAACGGCAACGGTGAAGACGCTCTGGGCTTTGTCCGTGTTAGCGAGCGCGCAGATCTCAATAGTCTAATTGCCGAGGCTAAAGCCAAAGGCCAGCCAGTCATTGTCGATGTGTACGCAGACTGGTGCGTGAGCTGCATCGAAATGGAAAACGATGTGCTCGCCAAACCCAGCATTCAAGCGCTATTAAAACCGGCGAAACGCATCAAATTTGATATCACCGCCACCACCGCCGACCAATTAGCGTGGATGTCAGAAAACAACTTATTTGGCCCACCCGCGTATTTGTTTTGGGATGCCGCTGGCACGCCGCAAAACAACCTCGTTGGCGCCACCAGCCTTGATAACTTTGCCGCACATTTGGAGCGCGTATGGAACTGATCGACTTCATCTTGCATGTGGATGTTCACTTGCAAACCTTCGCCAATGAGCACGGTTCGACCATGATTTATGGTCTGCTATTTCTCATCGTGTTTGTCGAAACTGGCGTAGTCGTGATGCCGTTTTTACCCGGCGACAGCCTGCTCTTTGCCGCCGGCGCACTGGCCGCGACTGGCATCATGGACCCAGTGACATTGACGCTGCTGCTCTGGTTTGCTGCGGTGCTAGGCGACAACTGCAATTACTGGGTTGGCCGCACCATTGGTGAGCGTGTCTACACCTGGGATTCGCGCTGGATACGCCGCAAGGATCTTGATCGCACGCAGTCATTCTTTGCTAAACATGGCGGCAAAACCATCGTTATTGCCCGCTTCATGCCCATTGTCCGCACCTTAGCGCCGTTTGTTGCTGGCGTTGGCCACATGAACTATCGCCGCTTTTTCGCCATCGATGTCTTTGGTGGCATTCTCTGGGTCGGCACATTTGTCACGCTAGGCAATTTCTTTGGCAACCTGCCTGTCGTGAAAGAAAACTTTGTTTTCGTGATTTTCGGCATCATCGGCTTGAGTGTATTGCCAGGAATCATTGGCTTTATTAAAGCTCGTCGTACTGGGCCAATATTGCCGTAGTGCTTTTGATGAGGGCCGCTACTGACAGCGGCCCTTAATTAGCCACAGGGCGTTTACTTAAGCGCCGCTGCAATGTGCGCCGATGCATTCCTAAGCGACGCGCGGTCGACGACACATTGCCATCCTCTTCCAGTAACACTCGCTGAATATGCTCCCAAGCCAGCCTATCCACGCTTAAAGCCGGCACATCGACGTGATGATCCGCCGCCGTTTCTTCGGGTGCATTGCCTACGCGCAAGGCGGACAAAATGTCTTCCACAGATGCAGGTTTGGCCAAATAGTTCACCGCCCCGCGCTTCACTGCCTCCACTGCTGTCGCAATCGAGCTAAAGCCAGTAAGCATGAGCATGCGCAATGCCGGTCGAATGGCCAAAAGCTCAGGCAGCAACGCCAGCCCCGAAGCATCAGCCAAACGCAAATCCACTACCGCTGCATCCGGCTCAAACTCTAAAGCTAAGCCTAGAGCCGATGCACGATCAGCCGCCACGGCAACTGTGCAGCCACGGCGCTCACAGGCGCGCGCCAAGGCTGAACGAAAACCTTCATCATCATCAATAATAAGTAACTTCATCGGCGACTCATTAGTAAGCGCATCATTTTGACGCCAGCGGCAGCGGTAACGTAATGCTCACCACTGCACCGGCATCATTGCTGAGCGATAACGAGCCGCCAAGCTCATCTAAGGTAATCAGCGCCAAGCACAGACCAAGGCCTAAGCCATCGGGCTTTTGACTGGCATAAGGCTCCAAGCGCTGCTCATGTGCCGCGGTGAGCATGGCCTGCGTGAAGCCCGGGCCATTGTCACGAATCTCACAGCTAAAATGCACAGCATTGGCACTCGCCTTAATGAAAACCTCCGTGGCTGGCGCCTCCAAAGCATTTTTCAAGGCATTGCTAATAACTTGCTGAGCCTTCCACGGCATAGCCAGCGCAGTACTTGGTGAGCTAACAGTCAGCGTGATCTTTTTACTGGCGAAGCTTTCACGTAATGGCGCAACAATATGTTCCATGAGTTGCGCCAAAGGCTGCTCTGGCAACAGCTCAGGATGCTGCGCTTGCTCACGCAGCTCAGCCAAAATACTACGACAGCGCTGTAGCTGGGCTTGAACATCGGCACGTAAATCTGTCGACACGCCATCTAGCTCTTCCGCCAATAGCGTTAAGGTGGCAATCGGCGTCGCTAAATCATGCACGGCAGTGGCTGCTAAAGAGCCTAAAGCCAACGCCTGATCGCGTAATAACTGCTGGCGCTGCTGCTCAATGTGATGCTGCTCTTGTGCCCGTAAGCGCTGATGCATACGGCTGAGAAAAAATACCAGCAAGCCAGCACTAATGCCGAAGTTTGCCCACATGCCGAGCAAATGACCTTCATAGCTATGCCACGGCCAAGGATTTTGCGCGACGGGACTTGGCCAGCAAAATAACGCGCCATAGGCACTAAGCATCAGCAGCGCTAAGCAATACGTTTGCCGCCACGCCAATGTCGATGCAGCTACCGCCAGTGGCACAAGGTAATAGGTAATAAAGGGATTGCTACTGCCGCCGCTCTCGCGAAATAGCCAGGTCAAAACCACTAAATCAAACAGTAGCTGGAGAAATAACTCGTCATGATCAACGGCGAGCGTTGAGCGCAGCCGTAGCTGACTCAATACGTTAATTAGTATCAGTAAAGAAAAAGCCAGAAGCAGGCTTGTAGACCAATTTGGCGCAGGTTCAGCTAGCCATTCGCAAGCGAATGCCATCAGCACAAGCAGTAGCGCAAATGCCCAACGTAAGTTGATAAGCATGCGCACATGGCGTCGCAACATGGTCTCGGAATGCAAAAAAGCACCACGAGGGTGCTTTTTTGTAGACACGTTACGCGGCAACTTCGTTGTCAAAGTAGCCGCGTCACTAGGCACTTAGCCAGCCAAATTGGCGTTGGCGAAGTCCCAGTTAACCAGCTTGTCTAGGAATGTGCTGATGTAATCTGGGCGACGGTTTTGGAAGTCCAGATAGTAAGCGTGTTCCCAGACATCAATGGTTAACAGGGCTTTATGGCCATGAACCAATGGTGAGTCGGCGTTGCCGGTTTTGGTGACGGCTAATTTGCCATCGGTACCAACAACCAACCATGCCCAGCCTGAGCCGAACTGTGTAGCTGCTGCGGCTTTGAACAACTCAACGAATTTATCGTATGAGCCGAAGTCAGCATCGATTTTTGCAGCGATGGCGCCAGTTGGCTTGCCGCCGCCATTAGGCGTCATGCTGTTCCAGTAAAATGTGTGGTTCCACACCTGTGCGCTGTTGTTGAAGATGCCTGCTTTAGCGGCATCACCAGCACTAGCCTTCATAATGTCTTCTAAGCTTTTATCAGCCAGATCAGTATCTTTGATCAGGTTATTCAAGTTAGTCACATAGGCATTGTGGTGTTTAGCGTGATGGAAACTTAAGGTATGCGCAGTGATATGTGGTTCAAGTGCGGCGCTGTCATAGGGCAGAGCGGGCAATTCAAAAGCCATGATCAAATCCTTGTTTTATGTGAGTGAATCGAACCCCGCCATTATGCCCAGTCAGCGCCGACGTGCAAGTTTAAGGCGCTAACTGGCTTGAGCAACCGAACAATTAATCGTCTAAATCAAAATCGTAGTCGCGTAGTTCGCGACGTAAACGGCGCTCATCGAGCTTGTCATCCAAGGTTCGCCGATTATCGAGCACATTTTTAACGGAGTTGGTCTTTTCCGTTTCGTCGTTATCTTGATCACCCGCGTCGTCTTCCAAAAATGCTTCTTCCATCACCAAGCCCTCCTACAGGCCACGCGTTATCGTGCTTAGCTGGCGATAGCTCATGCTCGAGCATGCAATTGCGCCGCTAAACGCGCTATTTACTCCAAGATTTTTCATCTGTAAAGCAATCTTTATAGCCTCATCCTTCGCAGGCGCACGGCGACTTCGCTATACTTGCCCACCTGCTGAATTAGCAACAGCTATTCACCCCATTTTTGATCTGAGAAGTTGGCCTTATGCGTAGCCATTATTGCGGTAATTTGAATCAATCGTTTATCGACCAAACCGTGACTCTATGCGGCTGGGTGCACCGTCGTCGTGATCACGGCGGCGTGATTTTTCTCGATCTGCGCGACCGCGAAGGCTTGGTGCAAGTAGTCATTGATCCAGATACTCCAGAAGCATTTGCTACCGCCGATAAATCTCGCTCGGAATATGTGTTGAAAATCACTGGCCGTGTGCGCCAGCGTTATGCCGGCACTGAAAACAGCACCATGCCATCGGGTCAAATTGAAGTCTTGGGCAAAGAAATCGAGATTTTGGCTCAATCGGAAACGCCACCCTTCCCGCTCAACGATGACTTCAGCAACGTCGGCGAAGAAACCCGTCTTAAATTCCGTTTTCTCGATATGCGTCGACCAGAAATGCTCGAGCGCATGCGTTTTCGCTCAAAGGTCACTACGCTAATTCGCAATTATTTAGATCGCCACGGCTTCTTAGATGTGGAGACGCCCATCCTGACTCGTGCCACACCAGAAGGCGCGCGTGATTACTTGGTGCCGTCACGGACACAGCCCGGTAGTTTTTTTGCGCTGCCGCAGTCACCACAGCTGTTTAAGCAGTTATTGATGGTTTCCGGCTTCGATCGCTATTACCAAATCGCTAAATGCTTCCGTGACGAAGATTTGCGCGCCGATCGTCAGCCAGAATTCACACAGATCGACATCGAAACCTCGTTCATGAACGACGAGCAAATCATGCAGATCACTGAGGATATGGCCGTTGAGCTGTTTGATCAGCTGCTCGGTGTGAAATTTGACGCCTTCCCGCGCATGACTTATGCCGATGCCATGCGCCGCTTTGGTTCAGACAAGCCCGACCTACGTAACCCTTTAGAGTTGGTCGATGTCGCTGATTTGATGGACAAGGTTGAGTTCAAAGTTTTCGCCGGCCCAGCGAAAGATCCTAAAGGCCGTATCGCCGCCCTGCGCGTACCTGGCGGCGCTGCTATGCCACGCAGCCAGATCGACGAATACACCAAATTTGTCGGCATTTATGGCGCCAAAGGTTTGGCATACATCAAGGTCAACGATGTCAGCAATATCCATAATGGCGAAGGCAGTGGCTTGCAATCGCCCATCGTTAAGTTCCTGCCCGATGACGCATTAAAAGCCATCATCGAGCGTACTGGCGCTGGCAATGGCGACTTGATCTTCTTCGGCGCCGATAAAGCCCGTGTGGTCAATGACGCTCTCGGTGCATTACGCGTGAAAGTTGGCAACGATCAAAAACTACTAACTTGCGAATGGGCACCGCTATGGGTCGTCGACTTCCCGATGTTTGAAGAAATCGGCGATGGCCAGTGGACTTCAGTGCACCATCCTTTCACTTTGCCAAAATGCGACGTTGAGACACTGAAAACTAATCCAGGCGAAGCCATTTCGGTCGCCTATGACATGGTGCTCAACGGCACCGAACTCGGCGGCGGCTCACTGCGTATTTACAATCTCGACATGCAAAAGGCCGTGTTTAAAGCCCTGGGCATTAGCGATGAAGAAGCCAATGAGAAGTTCGAATTCCTGCTCGACGCACTGAAATACGGTGCACCGCCCCACGGCGGCTTGGCATTTGGCCTCGATCGCTTAGTCATGCTGATGACTGGCGCGACCTCCATTCGTGACGTGATTGCTTTCCCGAAAACGAAAACTGCCGAATGCTTAATGACGCATGCGCCAGCGCCGGTTGAAGCGAAACAGTTACGTGAACTGGGTATTCGTCTGCGTGAAGAGGCGAAAGTGGCCGCGCCAGCAACCACACCGACAACTACGCCCGTAACTGGCGCCTAAGGAGTAAGCCATGGCTGGACATTCCAAATGGGCAAACATCAAGCATAAAAAAGCGCGTACCGATGCCTCGCGCGGCAAAGTTTTCACCAAGTTTATTCGTGAAATTACCGTTGCTGCGCGCTTAGGCGGCCCCAATGAAGCCGACAACCCGCGTTTGCGTGCCATTGTCTACAAGGCCTTGGGTGCGAATATGACGCGCGATGTCGTCAACCGTGCCATCTTGCGTGGTGCTGGTGGCGACGACGATAAGAAGCTCGATGAACTCACCTATGAAGGCTATGGCGTTGGTGGTGTTGCCGTGTTGGTCGAAACCATGACCGACAACATCAACCGCACAGTCTCGGAAGTGCGCCATGGCTTTAGCCGAAATGGTGGCAACTTGGGCACCAGCGGCTCAGTGGCTTACTTGTTTGCTAAGCGTGGCGAAATCGTTTTCAGTGCCGACACCAATGAAGACCGCCTGCTCGAAGTTGCTTTAGAGGCCGGTGCTGAAGATGTCGAAAGCGATGAAGATGGCTTCACTGTTGTTACCACGCCAGAAGCATTTGGTGCCGTCGCTGATGCCTTAGAGGCTGCTGGCCTAAAGTCTGAGCAAGCTGAAGTGACCATGAAAGCCAGCACCGAGGCCGACATCACTGAACTTGAGCAGGCCGAGAAAATCCTCAAGCTAATCGATATGTTAGAAGATCTTGATGATGTGCAAAACGTCTACACCAACGCCAATTTCAGCGAGGCAGTGATGGCCGCGCTGAACGCGTAAGCCACGCTTGAGCATCATCCTCGGCGTTGATCCCGGCTCGCGCATTACCGGCTACGGGATCATTGCCGCCGAGGGTCGTGGTTGGCGCTATGTCGACAGCGGCTGCATCCGTATGAAAACTGAAGAGACGCTGCCTGAGCGGGTGCTGACGATATTCCAAGGCTTAAGCCAAGTCATCGCGCAATGGCAGCCAACTCAGGCCAGTGTCGAGCAAGTATTTTTATCGAATAATGCCGACTCAGCACTCAAACTAGGCCAAGCTCGCGGAGCCGCGCTAGTTGCTATCGGCCATGCCGGCATAAGTGTTGCCGAGTACAGCGCCAGACAAATTAAGCAGTCTGTAGTTGGCACCGGTGCAGCCGATAAGGTACAAGTTCAGCACATGGTCATGCGCCTGTTACAGCTACAAACTTGCCCACAAGCCGATGCTGCCGATGCCTTAGCGGCTGCCTTGTGCCATGCTCATGCCAACGCAAATATGCTAAAAATGACGATTACTGGCTTGCGTCGAGGCCGTGGCCGTTAATGCCTCACGGCAGGCTCGTACACAATGTGCCAATTCGGTCCAGCGCAGCCTCATATAACAAGGATAACGTGGCATGATTTCGCGCTTAAGCGGCATTTTGATCGATAAAGAAAGCGCACAAATTGTGCTCGATGTTCAGGGCGTTGGTTACGCCGTAGATGTGCCGTTGACCACGTATTATCAGCTACCAAGCACGAACGAGCCGCTGACCTTGTGGACGCATATGGCTGTGCGAGAGGATGCGCATCAACTTTTTGGCTTTCATGAGCGCGAGCAACGCAGCGTGTTTTTGCTACTGATAAAAGTCAGTGGCGTTGGGCCAAAACTGGCTTTAACTATACTCTCCGGCATGGAAGTCAGCGCCTTACGTAACTGCTTGCAGCGCGAAGATATCGCCACCCTCACCCGCATCCCTGGCATTGGTAAAAAAACCGCTGAACGCTTAGTGATAGAACTGCGCGATAAACTTGATAAGTTCTCCGTGTCATTGCCCGGCGAGCAAAAAGCCGCCAATGTTTCGCTGGTGCCAGAGGCAACCGCCAGTGAAGAGGCGATGAGCGCGCTTGTGGCCTTGGGCTATAAGCCAGTAGAGGCGCAGCGGGCGGTTAATGCCGCGCTAAAAGACAGTGCCTTAAACAGCGATGACACCGCCAGTGTCGTCCGCGCCGCGCTAAAAGGCCTATTGAAATCATGAGTGTCGAATCCGATCGCCTCATCACCGGTGAGCGCAAACCTTTAGAGCAAGCCATTGATCGCGCCATTCGCCCAACGCGCCTTGAAGACTATATCGGTCAGCCGCAAGTGCGTGAGCAAATGGCCATCTTCATTGAGGCCGCGCGCAGCCGTGAAGAAGCGCTAGACCACACCTTAATCTTCGGTCCACCAGGCTTAGGCAAGACCACTCTGGCTAATATCATTGCCCGAGAAATGGGCGGCGAATTGCGCTCAACCTCCGGCCCTGTGCTTGAGCGCGCTGGTGATTTAGCCGCACTCCTGACCAACCTAGAAGCCGGTGATGTCTTATTTATCGACGAAATTCACCGCTTATCGCCGGTAGTGGAAGAAATTCTTTATCCAGCAATGGAAGATTATCAGCTCGATATTGTCATTGGCGAAGGCCCTGCCGCGCGTTCGATTAAGCTCGACCTGCCGCCATTCACACTGATTGGCGCCACCACGCGCGCTGGCCTGCTCACTTCGCCATTGCGCGACAGATTCGGCATCGTGCAACGCTTACAGTTTTATAACGTCGCCGACTTAACGCATATCGTCACCCGCTCTGCAGATTTATTGAATTTGCGAATCGAGCCTGCAGGCGCGGTTGAGATCGCTCGCCGAGCTCGTGGCACACCGCGTATCGCCAATCGACTGCTACGACGCGTGCGTGACTTTGCTGAGGTCAAAGGCAATGGCGTCATTTCGCAAGCCATCGCTCAAGATGCATTGACTCTGCTCGATGTTGATCCACAAGGACTCGATGGCCTCGATCGGCGCTTCTTATCGCTATTAATAGAAAAATTTAGCGGCGGCCCAGTTGGCGTTGAGTCATTGGCGGCGGCACTTTCTGAAGATGCTGGCACGCTTGAAGATGTCATCGAGCCCTATTTGATTCAGCAAGGCTTACTAATACGTACGGCTCGCGGGCGCATGGCCAGCCAACAAGCGTGGTTGCAACTCGGCCTAAAGCCGCCGGAGCAGCGTAATGACTGAGTTTAGCTGGCCTGTGCGCGTCTATATTGAAGACACCGACGCCGGCGGCATTGTCTATTACGTCAACTACTTAAAGTTTTTCGAGCGCGCTCGCACCGAATGCTTGCGTAGCCTCGGCTTTGACCATTATTTAACGAGCCCAGACCCCGTGTTATTCGTTGTCCGTCACGCCAGCGTTGACTATAAACAACCCGCTCGCCTAGATGACCATCTCATGGTCAGCGCAGCCATAAGTAAAATTGGCCGTGCATCGCTACATTTTCGTCAACGCATTACGCGCGCCGGCGTCTTCATAGCCGATGCTCATATTGAAGTTGCCTGTGTTGACCAACAGCACTTGAAACCACGGCCGCTGCCCACTACCTTGTCCGACTTACTTGCACCCTTGCTAGGAAATACCCCATGACCGCTGCTCCCGAGATGACCATCACTTCCTTAATCCTCGGTGCCAGCCCAGTTGTTCAGGCTGTCATGCTTATTCTTGTCATCGCCTCTGTGATGTCTTGGGGCATTATCATGCAGCGCCGCGCTGTCTATAGCCGCGCAAAAACACTGGCATCAAAATTCGAAGAACGCTTTTGGTCCGGTGCTGATATGCGTCAACTCAGCGAACAAGTAGCGCAATCACCTAGCACCGACTCTGGCTGCGAGAATCTATTCCGTGCCGGCTTCCAAGAGTTTCTCCGTCTGCGTGAAAAAAATGCCGACCCAGATGCCACCATGCAAGGCGTGGCACGTGCTTTACGCATTGCGCTGAGCGTTGAGCAAACTCGCTTAGAAACACAACTACCCTTCTTGGCCAGCGTTGGCTCTACCAGCCCATACATCGGCCTATTTGGCACAGTCTGGGGCATCATGTCGTCGTTTATTGGCTTGGCAAAAGTGCAGCAAGCCACGCTCGCAGTGGTCGCCCCCGGCATTGCAGAAGCCTTGATTGCGACTGCCATCGGCCTGTTTGCTGCTATTCCAGCAGTGCTTGCTTACAACCGTTTTGCTGCAGAAAGTGATGGTTTATTGTCGCGCTACGAAATCTTCGCCGAAGAACTAAGCAGCATTTTGCATCGCGAAGCACACTCTGCTCGCTCGAGCACAGGCCACTAAGCATGAGCTTACAGTCTTCGTTTCGGCGCCCACGCAAAAAGCCCATGTCGGAAATGAACGTGGTGCCTTATATCGACGTCATGTTGGTGCTTCTAGTAATTTTCATGATCACAGCGCCAATGCTCACGCAGGGTATTGAGGTCGACTTGCCTGAAGCTGAGGCCGATGCATTATCAATTAATGACCAACAGCCGCTCATCGTCACCATTAAAGCCAATGGCAGCTTCTGGCTGCAATCTGACCCGACCACGCGAAATGAAGTGAGCATGCAAAACCTACCGAATGAGATTCGGGCGCTACGTCAATCACGCGGTGAAAAGCTGCCAGTCTTGGTTAATGGCGATCAGCGCGTCAGCTACGGCCGTGTCATTGAGCTGATGTCATCTCTGCAACAAGCTGGCGTCACGCAAGTAGGCCTGCTGACTGAGTTACCCAACACGCCATGAGAGCGCCCAGCCGTTTAGTCTGCTTACTAAATAGCTCACCCGCGATGTTGAGCGGTGCAAACTCGTCTTGCTGCAGGATTAACGCTCGATGAAGCTGAGCTGGCCTGCCACCACGCTATCGCTTATTGGTCACGCCGTATTGGTGTTGATCTTGGTGCTATTTGCTCGACCACATACATTGCCGGACGTTCCTAGAGCTATGCAGGCAATGTTGGTAGCACCTCCAACCACGGTAAAGGCGGCACCTAAGTCATCGGCACCAGCAGTTGAACCTGCGCCCGAACCATTGCCGGCTCCTGACCCAGAGCCGAAAATTGAGCCAAAGCCAGAGCCCAAAGTAGAGCCTAAAAAAGAGCCT